>JANSYF010000114.1 GCA_024742575.1 Paracoccaceae bacterium
GTCAGCCGCCGCAATGGCCCCTTGCAGATAGGCATGCGCGGATTTTACGGCATCGGACAGGGACAGACCGCGTGCAAGGCCCGCCGCGATGGCCGCCGACAGGGTGCAGCCTGTACCATGAGTGTTTCGCGTGGGATTGCGCGAGGCCGTCAGTCGGAGCACGGCCTCGGGCGTGACCAGCAAATCTACGCAATGCGCCTCGCTGGCATGCCCGCCTTTCATCAACACCGCCCGCGGACCTAGCGTCAGGAGCGCACGACCCTGTTCCAGCATTGAGGCTTCATCGACAGCCTCGGTCGTGTCGAGCAAGCGTGCCGCTTCGGGCAGGTTCGGGGTCAGCAGATCTGCGCGCGGCAGCATTTGTGCGCGCAGCACCGCGACTGCATCATCGGCCAAGAGTGCGTCGCCGGATTTCGCCACCATCACTGGATCAAGAACGACCGGCGCAGTGTGCCCTGCCAGACCATCGAGAACAGCGGCGATCGCATCCGGCCCGCCCAGCATACCCACCTTGATTGCTCCGATCGCCAGATCGTCAAAGACCGCGTCCATCTGCGCCCGGATCATCACAGGTGCCACCATCGTCACCGCTGTGACAGCTCGAGTGTTTTGCGCAGTGATCGCTGTCAGGACGCTGGTGCCATAGACACCCAAGGCACTGAATGCCTTGAGGTCGGCCTGAATACCGGCACCTCCGCCACTATCAGATCCAGCAATCGTCAACGCCTGAAAAGCCACACGAGCCCCCATTCAAAACAAGGGCCAAAAGCGCAAGGATACGGTGTACGATAGGCTGCGATTACCACAGCTTTGCTCCGTTCCCTCCGCCGGCATGACCCGGATCAGGTTCGATGGGTCAGCTTTCGCCTCTCAGCCTTTACGGCACCCCAACGGATAAGCGAAAGCTATGTCCCAGAGCACCACGTGTCAAGCCGATTGGTCTGAAGGGGCGCTGTCAGGGCTATGGAGATTGGGATGATCTGTGACCGATTCATCGATACGCCCAGAAAGTGTCCCGGGTGGAGAACACCTGCCGCGGTCTTTCGTGAAAAGATGATGTAGGAAGTAGGACGAACTCCCTACCCTCAAAATCAATAGAAGTCGCAGTTCAAGTATCGCGCACAGTCGCGTAGCTGGTTGCATAAAAACAGAAACGTTTCGTCGTTTGACTGGAAAATATCACTAGTAAGGGCAACCAATGTTGTCAGATTTAAGGGCGACGCGATAGCTCGGCAGGATGGAGACCGCCTGCCTGGCCGCGATGCGGCACCTTGAAGATATCGAGGGATGGTCAGCGCGGGCAGAAACCGAGATGACCCCACTCTCTGGCAGGACGCCCCCGGCCTTACGCACTGTGCTGACGGAATGGCCGCTCGTGTCCGTTCCGATGGCGGAGACCATGACTGGCACCAGCCGCGCCGCCGTTCAGCGCAACCTTACTTGGATGGAAACGCGCGGTCTGGTCCGCGAGCTCACCGGGCAGGGACGATATCGGATGTGGCGGGCGACGAACTGAAGGCCGCGGCAGACTACGCCGATCTTGTTGACGGCAGAGGTGCACTCAATAACCGGCGCGCCAGTAGGGCGTGAAGAAAAATGTTTGCATTTAATGCATTTGTTGCACTTATTTCATATATGGTGGTAGACAGCAGAAAACGGAGAGGAGACCACCATGAACATGTTGGCACACCGGCATCTTCCACCGACCCCGCAGGACGCTGCGATCGCGCGTGTCTCGGGACAGGCCTTGTCGCGCTTTGCGGCAGCCCGAGGACCCTTGAAGCTTCGCGTTACAGACGCGGAGCAGATGGAACCGATCGAACTTCCCGCCGGCGCTGTTGCGCTACTCATGGAGATCCTTGAGGCGATGGCAGCCGGTCGCGGCGTCACCATCATTCCCGAGAACGCCGAACTCTCGACAGTCCAGGCGGCAGAGGTGTTGAATGTCTCTCGGCCGTTCCTGATCAAATTGCTTGAGGATGGCAGTATCCCGCATCGGAAGGTCGGCAAGCATCGCCGCGTCCGCATGGAAGACGTCATGTCGTACAAGGCAGCCATCGACAACGAGCGCGAAGCCGTCCTTGATCAACTGGCCGCCGACGCACAGGACCAGGACATGGGCTATGGCTCGAAATGAGCCAGTACACGGTCCTTTTCGACGCGAATGTCCTCTACCCTGCGCCCATGCGGGACGCGCTGATGCAATTGGCGGTCACGGATCTTTTCAAGGCGAAGTGGACGGCTGACATCCATCGGGAATGGATCGACGCGCTTCTGCGCAATGAACCTCATCGGGACCGCGCGGCGCTGGAGCGGACCCGCGACTTGATGGACAGGGCCACACGCGACTGCCTGATCACCGGCTATGAGGCCTTGGTGCCAGCCCTCACATTACCGGACGCAGATGATCGGCACGTTCTGGCGGCCGCAATCGTTGGACGGTGCGACGCCATCGTAACCCAGAATTTGAAAGACTTCCCGCCGGAGGCACTTGCGCCCTTTGGCATCGAGACCCAGCACCCCGATGACTTTTTCCGGAACCAGCTTTCTCTCGCGCCCGGTCTGGTCTGCTCCGCGCTACGCAAAGTTCGCGCCCGCCTCAAAAACCCGCCCAAGAGTGTTGACGAATATCTGTCGATCCTGACGCAACAAGGGCTGGTCGCAACTGTTGCTGACCTAGAGCAGTTTGCCGATCTGCTCTGATTGGCGCCATCGCGGGTCTGGGCGTGCTCAACTCGTTTTGGCATTGCAGGTGCTAACCTCTCCATTGTCACTGCGCAATCTCCCCAGCCAATACAGCTCGACCATGCACAGCCAGCATGGCCGTGAACCGCTGGCATCCAAACTGGCGGATGACCTCGAGAACCCGCGCCTCATAAGCGGCCATACCGATCTTGCTGCACAGGTCCGAAGCATGAAAATGGCGGTTCGAACTCGGTGCAGCCTTGATCTGTTCGTATATCTCGCGCTCCTTTGGATCAGGCGTGGGCTGTGGCGAAGGTGCTTCTTTCGGCTGAGTTGCCGTGCCGGGGGCGGTGCGCCATCTGCGCATGAATCCCAGCAAAAACCCTGCTGGAACCTTTTCGTTGCCGCGCGCGCGGTTGAAAGCAAGGAACCGGTCCCAGATCACTTGCGTGTCGACATTCCAGCATGGAAGCACGGTCTTCGCGGCCTTGATCAAGTCGGCCCAGCATGTCTGGAACACGTTCGAAATTTCATTAATGTTGATATGTCCTGAGAATACAGTTTTGTTATAGTCTTTACTAGATAGTGATGTGTCGTCTCTCCCTGACGCGACATCTTCGATCTCGTCTTCTTCATCAAAGGCTGTGAAGCGAAAGAGCCACGGTGCATACTTGCCGTTGGGCTTCTGGCGGGTGAGTTGCAGCTGGGAGGCTTCGAGTTCAGTCAAGAGCACAGTCAGATACTGGCGCGAAACGCCCATCTTGCACGCGAGGTCGGTGAGGGTGAACGCGGCCGTCCCGCGTGACAGGCCGTTGTAGCCTTCTTTCCATGCGATGCCATCGAGGATGATCGTGGCCAACTTATGGGCGGATACAGAAAGCTTTGTCTGTGTGATCCGTCGCAGGATCAGGCCGGTTGTCGGTTCCATGGTCGGTGTCTCCTGAGAGAGCCGAGGCCATGCCGTGAGGTAACAACATTTTTGCCAGCAAAACAACTTTGCTGGTTGCAGAGGTTCGGACAGTGCGCTAGGAAAACCTTGTTCACGGGTTTTTTCTAGCGCGGCGTCAGGCTTCACGGTCTGGCGTCGTTTCCCTTTTTGGGGTCGGTGCACAATCTGTGGTGCAGGGTTTATCGGATACGGGCCAGCGCTACGCCGCCCCGCGCAGGGTCAGTAGCGGACCTCTTCGAAGCCGTAGTTTCCCTCGTGGTCGCGCCAGTCCACGAAGACGGAGCGGTAGCTGATCGATCTGCAGTGAACGGGCTCGGGAAGTTGCGATGCTGGCGGAACATCGGCTACGCTCGACCGTGTCCAACGATAGTCGCCTTGCACCCCATATGAACCGAGGCGGGTGCTGTCGTAACGGTTGCAATCGCCATCCCGGTTTTCGCGCTGGCTGAACTGGATGTGATAGACGCGAATGCTGCGA
>JANSYF010000022.1 GCA_024742575.1 Paracoccaceae bacterium
AGGTCAGGCTGGCAAACGCCACGGCATGATCAAGCGCCACAAGAAGTTCATCCGCGACGCGCGCGGAACCACCGTGTTGTCCAAGGCTGATGAGCAAATCATCAAGCCGATGATGCCCTACGCGCGCTAAGGAGGAATTGATATGTCCCGAGTAAAAGGCGGAACCACCACACACGCCCGTCACAAGAAGGTCATTAAGGCCGCCAAAGGTTACTATGGCCGCCGCAAGAACACCTTCAAGGTTGCACGTCAGGCCGTCGATAAGGCCAACCAGTACGCCACACGCGACCGCAAGAACCGCAAGCGCAACTTCCGCGCGCTGTGGATCCAGCGTATCAACGCTGCTGTGCGTCTGCATGACGAAGCACTGACATATTCCCGCTTCATCAATGGCCTCACACTGGCCGGGATCGAAGTGGACCGCAAAGTGCTGGCCGATCTGGCCGTCCACGAGCCCGAAGCGTTCAACGCGATCGTTGATCAAGCCAAAGGCGCACTGGCCGCATAAGCGACCCAGAGCTGTGAAAATTTTGAAAGCCCTGCTGGTTCAGCGGGGCTTTTTCTTTTCCCATGATCTCTGGAAATCCACTCGATTGAAAACGCGACCAAAGTTTCCCTAGCGTCACAGGGTCGCTGTTGGCACTCTCAGATCACAAAACCACAAAAATTCTGGGAGGAAAAAATGCTCGACTCGACACTATCCGACACAACGCAGGCGTTTCTCGACGAATTCGGGAAGGCGCTTGAAGAGGGTGACATCGCCCGCGCCCGCGAGATGTTCGCGGCTGATTGCTACTGGCGCGACCTTGTCACCTTCACTTGGAACATCAAAACGGTCGAAGGCAAGGATCAGGTTGAGGACATGCTGAAGCACCAGCTGGCCACGACCAAACCGCACAATTGGTCCATCGCCGAAGGTGAGGTCGTGACCGAGGACGGCGGGATCGTGACCGCCTGGATCACGTTCGAGACCGAAGTGGCACGCGGCTATGGACTGATCCGAATTCGCGAAGGGAAGATCTGGACGTTGCTGACCACGATGGTCGAACTCAAGGGCTTTGAAGAACCCAAAGGATTTGACCGGCCGCTTGGGGCCAAGCATGGCGCGGGCAAGAACCGCACGACATGGGCTGAAGAGCGCGAAAAAGAAGCGACCGAATTGGGGTATTCAACCCAACCATATACACTGATCATCGGCGGCGGGCAGGGCGGCATCGCGCTTGGCGCGCGGCTGCGCCAGCTGGGTGTGCCGACCATCATCGTCGAACGCAACGACCGCCCCGGTGACAGTTGGCGCAAGCGGTACAAGTCGCTCTGCCTGCATGACCCGGTCTGGTATGATCATCTGCCCTACATCAAATTCCCCGAAAACTGGCCTGTCTTTGCCCCAAAAGACAAAATCGGTGACTGGCTTGAGATGTATACAAAGGTGATGGAGCTGAATTACTGGACCCACACCACCGCCAAGTCCGCCGTCTATGACGAGGCCAAGCAGGAATGGACCGTTGTGGTCGACCGCGACGGAGAAGAAGTCACGCTGCGGCCCAAGCAGCTGGTCATGGCAACCGGCATGTCCGGGAAGGCACGCATCCCCGATTTGCCGGGTATGGACACGTTCAAGGGCGATATCCACCATTCCTCGCAGCACCCCGGCCCGGATCGCTACGAGGGCAAGAAATGCGTTGTCATCGGGTCGAACAACTCGGCGCATGACATCTGCGCAGCCCTTTGGGAACATAATGCCGACGTGACGATGGTGCAGCGATCCTCAACCCATATCGTGCGGTCTGACACACTGATGGAGATCGGTCTGGGCGATCTTTATTCCGAACGTGCCGTCAATGCGGGAATGACCACCGAAAAGGCCGATCTGATCTTTGCGTCCTTGCCCTATGCAATCCTGCACGAATTCCAGATCCCGGCCTATGCCGCGATGAAGGAGCAGGACAAGGAGTTCTATGACGGGCTCGAGAAAGCCGGGTTCTGGCTGGATTGGGGCGACGACGACTCAGGTCTTTTCATGAAGTACCTACGCCGAGGGTCCGGCTATTACATCGACGTCGGTGCAAGCCAGCTCATTATCGACGGTGAGATCAAGCTCACGCGCGGACAGGTTACCGAGATTGTCGAGGACGGTCTGATCCTTGATACCGGCGAAAAGCTTGAAGCCGATCTTATCGTACTCGCCACTGGCTATAACTCCATGAACGGCTGGGTGGCTGACCTGATGGGCCAAGAGATGGCTGACAAGGTGGGCAAGGTCTGGGGCCTTGGGTCGGACACCACCAAAGACCCCGGCCCTTGGGAAGGTGAACAGCGCAATATGTGGAAGCCGACGCAGCAGGACAACCTTTGGTTCCACGGCGGCAACCTGCACCAGTCGCGACACTATTCGCAGTTCCTCGCGTTGCAGATCAAGGCCCGGATGGAAGGGATTCCAACCCCGGTCTATGCGCTGCAAGAGGTGCATCACTTAGGCTGACAGAAGCATGGGGCGGGTCATCTGGTCCGCCCCTATGCACGCAGTCGTGAAAGCGCTTTTCTGGACACCCGACTGCGGCGCGTTACACCCAACTGTATGATGTATCGCCGTACTTTTCTGACAACGACAGCCGCCGCGCTGTCTACTCCGTTCATCGCAGGAGCGCGGGCAGACGACCTGCGCAGCGCCCTTGATGCCCTGCCACAGTTGCATTCGCTGCAGATCAGTCGTGGCGCAGACACGCTGTTTGCCGAAGCACCAAGGGGTCCCGGTCTGGACCGCCTGGCCAATATTAAGTCCTGCTCCAAAAGCATTGTTGCGTTGTTGCTCGGTGCTGCCATCGACCGGGGCGACGTCCTGTCGGTGCAGCAGCCTTTGTCCGAAGTTGCACCAAAGATCTTGCCGTCCAACCTGACTCCGGGCGCTGGAGAGATCACGCTAGAGGATCTCGTCACCCTGCGTGCCGGGCTGGAGCGAACCTCGGGCGGAAATTACGGCGCATGGGTGAATTCCCGCAATTGGCTGGCCGATGCGTTGTCCCGGCCGATGGTGGCCGAACCCGGCGGGCAAATGCTGTATTCGACAGGATCGACTCATATCCTGGGCGCGGCATTGGCCGAGGCCACAGGCCAGAGCTTACTGGCGCAAGCCCGTGAACGGCTGGGGCGACCCTTGGATATCGAGATCCCGCCATGGACGCGTGATCCACAAGGTTATTACATGGGTGGCAACGAAATGGCGTTGCGCCCGACGGCCATGCTTAAGATTGCAAAGCTGATGCGGGATGGTGGCCAGCACGACGGTGAGCAAGTGATCCCGGAAAGCTGGGTTGCAGCGTCAATCCAACCCTATGCCCGGTCGCCATGGTCAGGCCTGTCCTACGGCTACGGCTGGTTTTTGTCACCCTCGGGTTACACCTTGGCGCGGGGCTATGGCGGCCAGATCATGGCGTCCCACAAGGCGCGCAAACTTGCGGTGGCGATTACCTCTGACCCGACCCAACCCGCCCGGTCCGGTGGTTATTTCGGAGACTTGATGCGTCTGTTGGATGGTCCCGTTCTGGCGCTCGCCTAACATAGACCACCCTTGCCTTCGCCCGCACGCTCCGCAAGATGCGCGAACCTTAACCGTGCGGAGTCATCATGCCCACAGCGCCCCTCTGGCTGCTTGTCGCCCTGCAAGCCACTGTATCCGCCGCCTCCATGGTCGTGGAAATCGTCGCCGGGCGTATGCTGGCCCCGTATGTCGGCATGTCGCTCTATACGTGGACATCGGTGATCGCCGTAGTGCTCGCGGGCTTTTCGGCTGGGCATTGGTGGGGTGGGCGTCTTGCGGATCGCCCCGGCATCAACCCGATGGTTGCTACTGCTTGGGCGCTTGTTGCGGCGGCTGTCACCACGGCGCTGGCGGGTGTTGCCTTGCGGGCGTCGGCAGAGCCTGTGCTGTCCGCCTTCCCGCAACCTGTCTGGGGCATCACGGGTCTAACGCTTGCTGCGTTCTTTTTGCCATCGCTCTTTGCGGGCATCCCGGCCCCATTGCTGACGCAGGTGTCGCTGTCTGGCCCGTCACGGCAGGGGCAGGCGCTAGGGGCGATGTTCGCCTCGGGTGCCATCGGGGCCATTGTCGGCACATTGCTTGCCGGGTTCGTCTTCATATCATGGCTGGGCAGCCTGTGGACGCTGACCACCGTCACGCTTGTCTACGGGGCGGGGGCAGCGCTGTGCTTTGCGTTAGGCAAAAGGGTAAGCATGGTGCAGGGTGGAAGCCTTGTCGCCTTGGTTGCTCTGGCGCTGTCTGCAGGCCTTTCAAAAGGGCCATGCACGATTGAAAGCCGGTATTTCTGTTTGCAATCTGTCGATGTGTCTGCCGATCCGGCGCGTCCGGCACGCGCCATGGTAATCGACCACCTTGTGCACGGTATTTCCGCCCAAGACGCACCGAACATCATGTTCACTGATCACGCTGCGATGCTGGATGCCTTGACCCAGTTGCGCGCCCCGACAGCCGATCCCGCGACGTTCCATATCGGCGGTGGAAATTACGCGCTTCCCCGTGCTTTTGCGCAGCGCGGTTTCACGCAGACGACAGTGGCCGAGATTGACCCGGCGGTGACAGATCTCGCTCAGCGGGATTTCTGGTTTGATCCGACGGATATCCGCGTGCTGCACATGGATGCAAGGCGGGCGCTGCTGACCGGGGAATACCGCTATGACGTTGTGATCGGGGACGCATTCACCGACACCGCCGTTCCACAGCATCTTGTGACGGCAGAGTTTTTTGAACTGATCCGCGACCGACTGACACCCGAGGGCACCTACTTGATGAACGTGATCGATTACGCGGACCGGATGCTGGCCGTCGGTAGTCTTGTCACAACGCTGCGCGATGTCTTCCCGGTGGTGGAAGTCTGGACTGAGGCGCGGCGTCCTGCGCCGGGAGAACGGGTCGTGATGGTGATCGCTGCTGGCGTGTCGGAAACACCGACGAACAGCTTTTCGGTGCCAGCCCCGGAACGTACGACCTTTGCGGCGCTTGGTCCGGGTTTTGTGGATCAACTTGCCTCGGCAGGCGTCCTTCTTACCGACGATTATGCGCCAATTGATCGCTTGGTCGGACCGCGCGATTAACGAGACCCGACCAAGCCCATGCCAGCACCCTCGCCGGAGACGTGCTGGATGTCTGGATTACGCTGCCTTGAGCAGCGTTTTTGGTTCTGTCACATCAAGACCAAGTGCCTGACCCACCGCATCATAAGTCAACTTTCCAGCGTGCACGTTCAGGCCTGCCAGCAAGTGCGGATCGTCGGCACAGGCCTGCTGCCAGCCCTTGTCGGCAAGTGCCAGCATGAACGGCATGGTCGCGTTGCCAAGCGCGATGGTCGACGTGCGGGCCACCGCACCCGGCATGTTGGCGACGCAATAATGCATGATGCCATCGATCTCGTAGATCGGGTTTTCGTGCGTGGTTGCTTTCGATGTCTCGAAGCAACCGCCCTGGTCGATCGCCACGTCCACAAGAGCAGATCCCGGCTTCATCAAACCAAGATCAGCACGGCTCACCAGTTTGGGTGCCGCGGCACCGGGGATGAGCACGGCACCGACAACCATGTCGGCGGTTGTGATCATCTCGGCAATGTTCGCCTGACTGGCATAACGGGTTCGGAAGGTACCGCCGAACACATCATCAAGGTAACGCATGCGGGGCAGGGATCGGTCGAGCACGGTGACATCCGCGCCCATGCCAGCAGCCACGCGGGCGGCATGGGTTCCGACAACGCCACCACCAATCACGACAACCTGTGCCGGAGTAACACCCGGTACGCCTCCCATCAGCACGCCACGGCCACCATTGGCCTTTTGCAGCGTCCATGCGCCCATCTGCGGGGCCAACTTGCCCGCCACTTCGGACATCGGGGCCAGCAAGGGCAGACCGCCTGTGCGGTCCGTTACGGTTTCATATGCAATCGCGGTGCAGCCTGAGGCGAGCAGGTCTTTGGTCTGCTCGGGATCCGGCGCAAGGTGCAGGTAAGTGAACAGCAACTGGCCCTCGCGCAGCATCTTGCGTTCAACCGGCTGAGGTTCCTTGACCTTGACGATCATGTCGGCATTGGCGAACACCTCTTCTGCGGTTTCGATGATGTGTGCGCCAGCGGCGGTATAGTCCGCGTCGTCAAAGCCTGCGCCGATGCCGGCACCTTTCTGGATCAGAACGGTGTGGCCATGTGCAGCGGCTTCCTGTGCCGCGCTCGGAGTGATGCCGACGCGGAATTCCTGTGGTTTGATTTCGGTTGGGCATCCGATTTTCATGACTGTCTCCTCCGACTCTGTCTGTGGAGAGGATGCTCCTGTTTTCTTGCAATTTTGTATGGATCTTCGGCGATAGGCGGGTCATCTTGCGAAGACCTTTCGAAGAAAGGGCCATTTATTGGGAGAAACGTAGCGTCATGGCTTTGGATGATACAGATCGCAGGATTCTGCGCGTCTTGCAGCGCAAAGGACGCGTCTCGAATGCAGAGCTGGCCGAGTCGGTAAATCTATCGGCGTCGGCCTGCCATCGTCGGGTGCAGCGGTTGGAGACGGACGGATATATCCGGGACTATGTAGCGCTTCTCAATGCCAGAAAGCTGGGATTTCCGACAACTGTCTTTGTCGAAATCAAACTTAGCAGTCAGGCGGACGAATTGCTTGAGGCGTTCGAAAAGGCAGTTTCGCGGGTGCCTGACGTTCTGGAATGTCACCTAATGGCGGGCACGGCAGATTACATTCTCAAGATCGTGGCCGAAGACACCGAAGACTTCGCGCGTATTCACCGACAGTATCTGACACGGCTTCCCGGCGTAGCGCAGATGCAAAGCTCGTTCGCTTTGCGCACGGTGTTCAAGACAACTGCGCTTCCGGTATAGCGAGGGGTTACCGATATCCTAGCCAACACTACTTTTGCCGGGTTTGGCCGTCGTGCATAGTCGGTTTGTGTCTTTGCCATTGATTTGTTAGCGTTGCCATACACGCCGGAGCACCCGCCAGAGACGCGGCCTCCCACACTCATTCCCCCCGACATACGGAGAAGTCATGACCCAGATAAAAACGGGCGATACCGTTTCGATTCATTACACCGGAACCTTGTCTGATGGTTCGACATTCGACAGTTCCGCCGGGCGTGACCCGTTGGAATTCACGGTCGGCGCAGGCCAGATTATTCCCGGTCTCGACCAAGCGATCCCCGGCATGGCCGTGGGCGACACCAAAACCGTGCAGGTCCCTGCTGATCAGGCCTACGGCCAGCGTGACCCAAATGCGCAGCAAGCGGTTCCGCGTGCGGACATTCCCGCCGACATCCCACTTGAGCCGGGCACACAGCTTCAGATGCAGACGCCTACGGGTCAGGTTGTCCCCGTGATGGTCGCCGAAGTCACTGAGACAGAGGTCACGCTGGACGCCAACCATCCGTTGGCTGGTCAGGATCTGACCTTCGATGTCGAAATCGTCGAAATCAAAGCAGCTTAAATCCGCTTTGGGGTCGCGCCGCATTTGTGGCGCGACCAAGTTCAACAAATAGCTGAAGGTCCTAGGGGGCAACGCGCTCAGGTTTCGCCAAGGATCGCGACAACTTCATCGATTGCCGCGCGTACCGGCGGATCGTGGCGACCATCTTGATGCGCGACCAACCATGAATCGTGACGTAAATCCGGAATGGGATCTGACTGGCGCGATATTGTTGTCAAACTGTCGCCGACAAAGGTTGGAAGGACGATCTGCCCGTGCCCGGCTTCTGCCATATCAAGGCAAATACGCGGATCACTGGCCGTCGCCCGAATGTCGTCCGCATGATGGTTATAAAGCCAGCGTTGCGACGGCACATCCGGTTGTGAGGCGACAAATCCGGTGACTCCGACTTTGCCGTATAGCGCGAACTGAACTGGCGAAAGCTTCTGGCGTGCAAGCCATGGATGGTCAGGCTGGGCGTTTCGAATGCCGATATCTGCCTCGCGGCGGGCGACATCAAGACGGGTGTTGGCTGGAACAAATTGTGGTTGCCAGATGCGCAACTCGTTCGGCGCAATGGATTGCGCGATCTTGCGGGAGGTCCAAAATCCAGCGGTGATACGCACTGGCAACCGCGTTTGACCTGCTGCCTTCCATCGCGCGATCCGGTGACGGGTGTCCGCCAAACCAGTAAGCTCGGCTGCAAGGGAACGGCCATCGGCAGTCAGGGTATACCCGTTTGGTCCCCGCTGGAACAAAGTCCGACCCAGCTTGCGTTCAAGCGCTGCCATACGTCTCGACAGAGTTGGTAAGGGCACGTGTGTCGCCCGATGTGCGGCACTTAGCGATGCATTCTGCGCGACAATTGCAAAGAGTTCCAGATCATCAAGTGAGGCAAGGGTTTCAATCATGAAACCCATCTTGCCAAAATGCGTTCTAATATACCAAGCACTTTTGGATCAAAATGGCTCCTGCCTTTCAGGAGTGAAATGAATGGATGATTTTGACCTGTATCCGCAGATACCCAAAGCCACATTTGCGGAGCGTGATATCATCAGGGGCCGCGTTCGGAGCTATCACAAATGGGCGCGTCGCAGGCAACTGTTGCGTCTGCGTGCGAGAGTGTTCGGGTGGCTTCAGGTGCGCACGCCTGCAAAACGCTCTTGCCAGCCCGCGCGTTCGTCGTCGCTGATCTTACGGAATGTGACTTCCGGGACCGAGAACGCGTGACCGGCAGGCAGCGCTCCAATTGCAGAGGCTACGTCCACAGGCCATTTGGCGTCTTCTGCGTGCATGGCCGTCAAAAGCTGTGTTGACGCGTCTGGGATGAACGGACTTGAAAGAACAGCATAGAACCGGATCAGGTTCAGCGCGATGCGGATCTGCATCGCAGCCACGTCGGGGTTTTCTTTGAAGGTGGTCCACGGAGCCACATCCTGCAGATATTCGTTGCCCAGCGCCCAAAGCGCGCGCAACGCTGCAGCAGATTTGCGGACTTCGATGGCGTCCATATGCGCCTCGTACTCGCGCAAGCCCTTCTCCAGATCGGCAATTAGTTGTTCTTCGCGCGCGCCCGGCGCGCCGTCCGCTGGTACCGCTTCGCTGAACTTGGAGCGACAGAACTTGGTCACGCGGCTGGCGAAATTGCCCAGCACATCTGCCAAATCCTTGTTTACCGACCCCTGGAAATTCTCCCAAGTGAATTCGCTGTCCGAACTTTCGGGTGCGTGGCTTAACAGCCACCAGCGCCAGTAGTCGGCCGGCAGGATTTCAAGCGCCTGATCCATAAAGACACCACGGCCCTGCGAGGTGCTGAACTGACCGCCATCGTAGTTCAGGTAGTTGAACGATTTGATGTAGTCGACAAGCTTCCAATCTTCGCCCGACCCGAGGATCGTCGCCGGGAAGCTGAGCGTGTGGAACGGCACGTTGTCTTTTCCCATGAATTGGGTGTAACGCACGTCGTCCGCGCCACGGTCAGTGCGCCACCAACGCTCCCAATCGGTATCACTCTTGCCATGGGCCTCGGTCCATTCGCCTGCGCAAGCGATGTATTCGATGGGCGCGTCAAACCAGACATAGAAGACCTTGCCCTCCATACCGGGCCAATCATCTTCGCCCTTCTTGACCGGTATGCCCCAGTCCAGATCACGTGTGATGCCCCGGTCCTGCAAACCGTCACCGTCGTTCAGCCATTTCTTGGCAATCGATGTGGTCAGGATTGGCCAGTCGGTCTTGCTGTCTATCCACTCCTGCAGTTTGCCGCGCATGTCGGATTGGCGCAGGTAAAGGTGCTTGGTTTCACGCACTTCAAGATCAGTTGAGCCCGAGATGGCGGATCGCGGGTCGATCAGATCGGTCGGATCCAACTGCTTGGTGCAGTTTTCGCACTGGTCGCCGCGTGCCTTATCGTATCCGCAGTTGGGGCAGGTGCCCTCGATATAGCGATCCGGTAGGAAGCGCTTGTCAGCATGGCTGTAGACCTGCTTTTCGCTGACTTCGCGGATCAGTCCTGCATTGGCCAGACGTCCCGCAAAATGTTGCGTCAGCTTGTGGTTCTGTGGGCTGGACGAGCGGCCGAAATGGTCGAAGGACAGGCGGAACCCTTGCGCGATTTCCGATTGCACAGCGTGCATTTCAGCGCAGTATTCCGCGACCGGTTTGCCAGCCTTTGCTGCAGCCAGCTCGGCCGGGGTGCCGTGCTCGTCCGTGGCGCACAGGAACATCACCTCGTTACCGCGCGCCCGCAGGTAGCGGGCATAGAGGTCTGCGGGCAATTGGCTGCCCACGAGGTTTCCAAGGTGCTTGATCCCGTTGATATAGGGGATTGCCGACGTGATGAGGTGCCGTGCCATATCTTATGCGCCCGCGCTGTAACTGAGGTTTGGGCCGCTTTAGCGGATCGCAGGCCCAAGTGCCAGAGGATCAGTCCTTTTCTCGGCTGGATCGTATCAGTCGCCCGATCAAGAACGACGTGCGTGGCGCATAGACATACCGTGTCTTGGGTCGACTGGGCCGGGCGCGCATGCGGATCAACCCGAAGATCACCAATCCCGCATGTCCCACTGCGATCATCGCAAACAACGCTGGGGGGCCAAAAGCGCCCATCAGAACAGAGGCGATATAAGGTGCCGCAATCGCTCCGCAGGCGTACCAGAACATGAGCGCGGCAGATAGTTCGACGCGTTCACTGGAGCTGGCGAAGTCATGGGCATGCGCCGCGGCGACGGAATAGATCGGAAACGTGGTAAGACCAAAGATCATCGCCGTGATGAACACTCCGGACGTTGGTAAGTCTGTCAACGATGCGGTCATGATGCAGGATGCGATGGCTGCAACTGACAGCCAGATCAGCACCCAACGTCGGTCGTATTTGTCGGCGAGCCAGCCGACCGGGTATTGCGCCAGCGCACCGCCGGCCACAAAGGCCGCCATGAACAAGGCAATCTGGTCAAGCGCAAGACCTACGCCTTGTCCGTAGACCGGACCTACCATCCGAAACGAGGCGGACGAGATGGCGGCGACGATAACACCAGCGGCAGCGAGGGGAGAGCGGTTCACGGCCAGCATCGGACGCAGCCGAGGTGCATCCGGTGTTTCTGGTTGAGGGCGGGTGGTCAGTGCGAGTGGCAGCAGCGCTGCACAGCAGAAGATGGCAAGCAGGTTGTAACTCACATAGGCCGCTGGTGTCAGCACGCCGATCAGCAATTGCGCGATCAGCGACGCGCCCATATCTGCGATCCGGTAAAGCCCCATAGCCCGACCGCGAGTTTCGTTGGTGACTTCGGCTTGGAGCCAGGCTTCGATCACGGTGTAGCAGCCCGCGACGCAGACGCCAGTTGCAATCCGCATCAGCGCCCATGCCACAGGATCAGCCAGCATCATGTGACTGATCAGACCAATGGCACCCAGTACGGTGAACGCGGAAAAGGCGCGGGCATGGCCGACAGTGCCCATCAAGCGCGGCGCCCACCAGCAGCCTATGAAGAACCCGACGAAGTGTGCAGAGCCGAGCATCCCGATTTCGGTGGTGGTGAACCCCAGCGTGAGTCCCGAAATGGCATCCAGCGGTCCGACGCCGCCAGAAGAGAGCTGCAACAAGGCAACAGAGAGAAACAAGGCGGCGAAGGACAAAGGCAGGCGCATAATGGCGACCCTAGCCGACGTGACCACTGTCGGTCGCTCATATTCGACTTATGGTGTCGTTTCCCGGGCGTGACCAAAGGAATTTCGTACGAAATTCCTTGGTGGCGCAGAAATTTCGTACGAAATTTCTGGCTTCGACGTGGCGGGTATCAGCCCGGCCTGCCCCCGTGTCATCAGCCAGTCGCGAGGCGGTGCCATGCGGGCGCGGAGGCGGCTCAGTATCCAGTGGCTGGCCCCGTTGTGATGGGCAGGTTCCAGCGACCAACGGGTTTCGATCCCCGGTGCCCCCCCTTGGCCGGGGGTCAGAAGTAGGGCAAGGGGGCGGCAGACGCCCGCACCAAAGCCTGCTTCGGCGGCCAGATGCAGGCGGCGGATTGGCACCATCGCGGGGGGCGCGGTCAGATCGGCCACCACCACGGGCGCGTGGCCGTCGCGCAGGGCTTCTTCCATGGCCCAAAGCAGCATGTCCCGCTTGGCGGGTGTGACAAACAGGATATGTCCGGCGGTGATCTGACGCGTGATGGCTTCGGGGCAGAGGTACTCAGCCGCTCCTTGGGGTGCGATCCAGACCACGGGTCCCCCCAGTTGCGCGGCAATCGACACCGCCAGCGTATGGCGTGCTTGCCCGCAAAATTCGTGCACACGACCCAGCCGTAGCGCAATTTCAGGATCTCCCAGCGTGATTTGTGGCGCGGGGCGGTGAGGGCGTCGAGACAGAAGGGTGGCGGCACTGTGCATGCGGAAATTCTACATGTTCTTATTTTGTTCTCAAGAGATTCGTCGCATCCGGCGCGTGAGCCCTTGCCTCGGATCGGCGCAATTGGTCAGGTGGGTCAAAGACGTGCCTCTGGCGATAAGGACCTGCCTTTTGTGATCCCGTTCCTGCGTACCACGCTGCTGCTGACATGTTTGGCGGTGCCCACGAAAGCCGCTGATTTGACTGTATTTGCAGCCGCCTCGTTGGGCGACGCCATGGCAGAACTTGCGACGATCTGGGAAGGCGAAACCGACCAGGCCATAGCGCTTGTTCTGGCAGGCAGTTCAACAATGGCGCGCCAGATCGACGCGGGCGCGCCTGCTGATGTCTATGTTTCGGCAAACGAGACATGGATGAATTGGCTGGCCGAACGCGGCCGGATCATCGCGGAAAGTCAGGTTGATATCGCGTCAAACCGTTTGGTTCTCGTGGCACATGATCCAAATGCCGCGTCCGAGATCGAAGTTACCGCAAAATCAGACATATTAGGCGCGCTTGGCCCTTCTGGCCGCTTGGCCATTGCTCTGCCCGAAGCTGTGCCCGCGGGCATATACGCCAAGGCCGCGCTCACCGATCTTGGGCTTTGGAAGGGGCTGAGCGCGCGATTGGCCCCCACCGACAATGTCCGCGCGGCGCTTGCGCTTGTGGCTTTGGGTGAAGCGCCTCTCGGAATAGTCTATGCCACAGACGCCACGGCCGAACCCCGCGTGGTCATCGCTGGTGTGTTTGCCGAAGCAAGTCACCCGCCTATCCGATATCCGGCTGCCGTAACCTTGGATGCGTCGCACCAAGAAACCGCGTCTGCCTTTGTGGCATGGCTTGTCAGTCCGGCGGCGCAAGAGGTTCTGCGAGGCTATGGATTTCTTCCAGTCAGGAGATCGGAATGACCGGATGGCTTGGCCCAGAGGAATGGCAGGCAGTGGCCCTGTCGCTCAAGGTGTCGTTTTGGGCCACGTTACTCAGCCTGCCTTTCGGCCTGCTTTGCGCGCTGGCGCTGGCGAGAGGGCGATTCATTGGGCGGGATATGCTGAACTGGCTGGTCCATCTGCCGCTTGTGCTGCCGCCTGTCGTGACCGGCTACCTCCTGCTGCTTGGGTTCGGGCGGCAGGGACCCATAGGGTCTTTGCTGGATGATCTGTTCGGGATCACACTTGCCTTCCAATGGACAGGTGCCGCTTTGGCGGCGTCGATCATGGCCTTCCCCTTGATGGTGCGCGCCATAGGTCTGGCGATTGAGGCCGTCGATCCCAAGCTCGAAGAGGCGGCAGCAACGTTGGGGGCGGGCCGGATCAAGGTTTTCAGCACGGTAACCTTACCGCTGATCCTTCCGGGGATCATCGCGGGGGCGGTTCTGGCTTTTGCCAAGGCGATGGGGGAATTCGGCGCAACGATCACCTTTGTGTCGAACATCCCCGGCGAGACCCGCACGGTGCCCTCTGCGATCTATGCGTTCCTGCAAGTGCCCGGCGGTGAGACTAGCGCGATCCGTCTGGTCATCGTGGCGGTGGCCATCGCCATCGGTGCGCTGATCCTGTCGGAATGGCTGTCGCGCCGGGTCGCAAGACGGATTTCGGGCGCATGAGTCTTTCCGTCGACATAAGGCGATCCTTTGGCGGGTTTGATCTTGCTGCCTCTTTCGACGCGCCAGAAGGAGTCACGGTGCTGTTCGGGCGATCTGGCAGCGGCAAGACTTCGGTCATAAAATCCGTGGCGGGCCTTGTGACGCCGGGAAATGGCAAGATCACACTGAATGGGCGTGTTCTGTTCGACGCTACCGCGCGCAAGAACATTCCAGTGCATCAAAGGCGTTTGGGATATGTGTTTCAGGATAGCCGTCTGTTTCCGCATCTGAGCGTGCAGGACAATTTATGCTACGCGGCGCGCGTTAGCGGACGTGGCGCGAAAGACCCAAGAGAGGTTGCTGCGTTGTTGGGGATATCGCATCTTTTGGATCGCCGCACCCATTCCCTATCCGGCGGGGAGGCGCAACGCGTGGCGATTGGGCGGGCGCTTTTGTCGGAACCCGATATGCTTTTAATGGACGAACCTCTGGCCTCGCTTGATGGGCCGCGCAAGGCCGAGATTCTGCCGTATCTCGAAACCCTTCGGCGCGAGACCGGGCTGTCGATCCTTTACGTCACCCACAACATGGCCGAAGTGGCGCGACTGGCCACCCATATCGTTCTGATCGACGACGGGCGCGTTGTACGGTCGGGCGCACCTGAGGAGGTTCTGACAGATCCCGACATGGTCCGCATGCTGGGGATCCGGGACGCGGGCGCAGTGTTGTCGGCGACCGTGGCAGCGCATCATCCCGATGGGCTTAGCGAATTGGAGATTTCGGCAGGGACACTGTTGTTGCCCGCTGTGGATGCCCCTTTGGGTGCCAAGTTGAGGGTCCGTATTTTGGCACAGGACGTGATCCTTGCGCGGTCGCGCCCCGAAGGTCTGTCGGCGCTCAACATCCTGCCCGTCCGTGTGCTTGCCGTGCGCCGGGGCGAAGGACCGGGGGTGATCGTCCAGCTTAAGGCGGGGGAGGACCGTCTTCTTGCGCGCGTCACACGTCGGAGTGCCGATACGCTTAGCATCGTCGAAGGGGCCGAATGTTACGCGGTGATGAAATCTGTTGCTGTCTCGCAAACGGACATCGCTGTTGGCTTGCAGACCGGGCTTTAGCCGCTAGGTTGCGCGCAACAGAACCGGAAGGAATGCGTGATGAAGATGAACCGGCTGGGCAAAACCGATCTGATGGTGTCCGAACTGTGCCTGGGCACAATGACCTATGGCAATCAGACATCCCAAGCTGATGCCCATACGCAGATGGACATGTCACTGGACGCCGGAATCAACTTCATCGACGGTGCAGAAATGTATCCGGTGAATCCGATCGCCAAGGAAACCATCGGGCTGACCGAAGAAATCTTGGGCAATTGGTTCAAGAAAACGGGCCGTCGCAACGAATGGGTTCTTGCGACCAAACATTCAGGCGAAGGCATGCAATACGTTCGTGACGGCGCGCCGATCACCAGCGAGAGCGTTCCCGGCGCAGTCGAAGGATCGCTGAAGCGTCTCAAGACTGATCATATCGATCTTTACCAGCTGCACTGGCCCAATCGCGGATCGTATATGTTCCGTAAGAACTGGACGTTTGATCCCACAACGCAGAACCGCACCGAAACTCTTCAGAACATGGCGGATGTTCTAGGTGCGTTGGGTCGTGAGATCGAGAAAGGGCGCATCCGTCATATCGGCCTTTCAAATGAAAGTGCATGGGGCACTATGATGTGGTTGCAGGTGGCGCACGCGATGGCCGGTCCGCGCATGGAAAGCATCCAGAATGAATATTCCCTAATGTGCCGCATGGCCGATACTGATCTTGCCGAAGTCATGTTGCATGAAGAGGTGTCACTCTTGCCGTTTTCTCCTCTGGCTGCGGGGTTGCTTACTGGAAAATACCAACGCGGCGCAGTGCCAGAAGGGTCACGCATGGCGCTCAATGGCAATCTGGGGGGTCGCAAGACGGACCGGGCGTTCGCGGCGGTAGATGCCTATGCCAAGGTCGCAAAGGAGGCCGGTCTCGATATGGCGTTGATGGCCCTGGCGTGGTCGGCGCAACGACCTTTCGTGGCGTCCTCGATCTTTGGTGCAACAACTGCCGAACAGTTGGCGCATTTGCTCAAGGCTGAAGACATGACTTTGAGTGCGGATGTTCTTAAGGTGCTTGACGAGACACACAAACAACACCCGATGCCGTACTGACCCATTGTGTGAATAACAGATCAAGCGTTGCCGGCGGCTTCTTTTGTATCCAGCGGCAACGTATCGGTGCTTACTTGTTCCGGTACGGGGGCAGGGTGGCTGCCTGTCTTACCCAGCCGGGAAGGCAGTGTTCCCGACAGGGCCCATGCACCCAGCAGCGCAGTCGCCCCAGCGCCAAAGATTGCCGCCAGCGGTGCTACAAGTAACACCAGCCACGCCATGCCGGGTGTGAGAATGCCCGATACGTCCCGGAAACTGGAATAAACGGCCGACATTTCGGTGCGTTCCGACGGTTTGACCGCAAGCAGGAAGGGCAACCCAGCCGAGACATCGAGCAGGATCAGGAAAAAAGATCCCGACATCAGGCACAGCACGGTGAGCCATGGAAGGCCAGACAGCAAAGCCGCTGATCCGAAAAGCAGTCCGGCCATCAAGAACCCGGTGCGGACGGCATGCCGGATCGAGTAGCGCTGCATGAAGCGCAACATGAACGGCGTCACGAACAACGCCGCGTTGGAAATGGACAGCGCGATCCCGCCCAATTGTTCGCCCAGCCCTGATTGGATGGCAAAGATCGGCAAGTAGACGACATAGACCCACCATCCGCAGGACCGGATCACCGCAAACAGCCAGCCAGCTACCAGACGCGGCTGCGCAAAGAATCGCGGCAGAAACCCCAGCGGATTGGTCGGTGCCCGGCGGCTTTTGGTGATGAGCTTGCCATTGCCCATACGCATGGCAAGGAACATCAGGATCATGCTGAACGACGCGGTCGCCGCCACAAGGAATGGCGCGGGCTCCCACCATTTGAGCAGTGTGACGCCCAGAACCGGTCCAACCGTCCAGCCTGCCGCACTGTAGAACATGCGCGATGTTTCGCATCGGCCCAATTCGATCTTGGCGATGTAATCCAGCACATAGGCGTTGAAGCAGACAAAAGTCGTGACTGTGGCGATAGATGTCAGCAACAGGCCGATGATCGTAGCTAGAGGTGATCCACCTATTGCTAAAAGAGATCCGGCAATAAAACAGGACGCGCCGGACACATAGACCCAGCGTCGTGGTAGAAATCGAACGAGGAACGGGACCAGCAGGCCGACAAGCAGCGAAACGATCCCGATCAGGAAATATACCTTCGACACAACAGCTGCGTCTTGCAGCGCCTGATACATGCGCAGCGGAAAGACCGAGATAAGGATGCCACGCGCCACGGCTTCCGCGGCTGCCAGCATCGCAAAGCCGCGCACACTGGGTGCGGGTGCGTGGCGAAGCCACTCGGGTATGCGTCTTTCGTGCATGTCTTGCTTTCGGTATCGTGGGTCAGACCTACGCGCCTTTACATGTCATGCATTGCCGTCTGCGACCTGATGTCGTTTTCTTGAAACGACGCTATCGAGGTCGCTGTTATGCGATCCGGATCTAAAAGGATGTTTATGCCAAAAGATGGACCTCTGACCGGGATCCGCATCGTCGAGGTCGAAGGCATTGGCCCCGGTCCTTTTGCGGCCATGATGCTGGCTGATCTGGGGGCTGACGTGATTGTCGTGCATCGCCCGCGATCCGGCCCTGTGGTCGGTCTGAAGGATCGTCCCGTCACTGACAGGGGAAAACGGTCTCTCGTGCTCGACTTGAAATCGGACGCGGACCGGGACGTGCTTCTCAAGCTAGTCGCCCACGCGGATGGCCTGATCGAAGGGTTTCGCCCCGGTGTGATGGAACGCTTGGGTCTTGGGCCCGAAATGTGCCATGCCACAAATCCCCGTCTTGTCTACGGGCGCATGACGGGGTGGGGGCAGGACGGCCCGTTGGCGGAACGCGCCGGGCATGATCTGAACTACATCGCGATGGCGGGCGCGCTCTGGTCCTCTGGGCTTGATGGCGAATGTCCAACTGTTCCGCCCACGCTGGTGGGCGATATCGGTGGCGGAGCGCTTTACCTTGTTGCAGGGATGCTGTCGGGGATCATTGCCGCGGGGCGCACAGGGCGCGGCACCGTTGTTGATGCCGCGATCTATGACGGGGCTGCGCACATGCAGAACCTGCTCATGTCGATCGCGGGTGCGGTCGAAGATGGGCCATCGGCGCAAGACAATCCACTTGTCGGCGCACATTGGTCGAGGACCTATCGCTGTGCTGATGGCGGGTTCATCAGCGTGCAATGCCTTGAGCCGAAATTCTATGCAGAGTTTCTAGGTAAGCTTGGGCTTTCGGAAGACCCGGAATTCGTTGTTCATCAGTTCACCCGAGAGGCATGGCCCGGTTTGGCAGATCGACTGGCGCTGATCTTTGCCGCGCATAGCCGGTCATATTGGGAACAGCTTTTTGATGGCAGCGATGCCTGCGTCGCCCCGGTTCTGCCGCCACGAGATGCCTTTTTGCATCCGCACAACAAGGCACGGCAGACATGGCACGAGGTCGATGGCGCCCTGCAAGCTGCTGCTGCCCCGCGCTTTGATGGTCAGACACCCGCACCGCCTTTCGAAGTTCGGGCCAGAGGTCAGGACAGCGATGCAATCCTTGGTGCGTTGTTCGAACATTTTGGTTGGCCGCAACGCCCTGAGAGCTGATCAGTCCAGAGCTGCGCGCAAGCCGTTTAGATGATCCGGAAAAGACCGCGCGGTTACCTTAGCTTGCCGCACCAGATTGTCGAAATGGTCCGAAAACGCCCGTACGCGCTGCGTGTCGCGGAAAGCGAGGTAGTTGCTGCCGAGATAGATCACCGCGAGCAACGGGCCGAATACGGTGATCGGGGCGGAATACACCTGCCGCGCATCGAAAAGATAGACGCGCATCCTTGGGTAAAGCGCTTTCGTCAGGTTCAGCCAGTGTTCGATCTGTTGCTTACGCATTTCAAGTGGAAGATCGGAGTAATATCCGGTGCCTTCCGCAAAACTTTGCACTTCGGACAACGGCATGGCGATTTCGTAATCCGAGGCTGACTGGCGCATCCAAGTCAGCCGATTGGCGGATGCGGTGATCGCCTGCGCGGCGGTCCGCCCCAGATGTGGGCCGTATTCCCATGTCAGCACGTCGTTGGTCTTGAGCATGTCCGGTAGCGACGCGGGGACATGGCGGATCTTGTAGCCCTCTGCCTCTCGGTGCCAGTCGAAGATCTGCTGGTCCACCAAGGCGCGTGGCGCATTGGTCAGCGTCAGAGCACTCGCTAACAGATCGGTTGCACTTTCCGGATGTTCGGCCAAACCCAACAACCAGTCAGCGGAGACCCCCAAGGTACTGGCACAAGCCCCCACAACATGGGCGTTGGGCAATCGCGCGGCATCATCCCGCAAGAGTTGCGAAATGGTTGAACGATCAATGCCAGCCCGTCGGGCCAATTCGCTTTGGTTTGTTCCAACGCGCCGGATCGCGATCAGTAGGCGTGTGCGAAACAGGTCTGCGCGTTGAAGCTTGTTCATGGGTAAAAACTATCTGCTAGTGATAATAATCACATTTATAGACAATTGTGCACTATTTGCAGAATTCTGCAAGACAGGCGCAGACGCTACTGTGATCTCCGGGAACTTATGGGGTCACTTTATGACAGACTCGCCTTTGCCGCGATCGGCAGAGATGCGCCGTGCGGCCGAATGGCCGACACTTCTGATGCTTGGCATCACCTATGCAGTTTGGGGTGTCGCAACTGTCTGGATCAGTGACATCTCGGTGTTTCTGGCCATCGTGCTGTGCGCATGGGCGGCGGCGCAGCATTCTTCGCTCACGCATGAGGCACTGCACGGACATCCCACCCGGCATACGCTTTTGAACGCAGTATTGGTGTTTCCACCGCTGACCGTTGTGGTGCCGTATCTTCGGTTCCGCGACACGCATCTTGCGCACCATCAGGACGAAAACCTGACCGACCCGTATGATGACCCGGAAACCAACTACCTTGATCCGGCAGTCTGGGACCGCCTGCCTGCTTGGCGCAAGGCGCTGTACCGTGTGAACAACACGCTGACCGGACGTCTGATCCTTGGTCCTGTCATTGGCCAATACTCGTTCATGGCAGCCGATTGGCGTCTGATCCGGGCTGGTGATCGCCGTGTGCTAGCGGGATGGTTTTTTCACATCCCTGCCGTCGTCAGCGTGATCTGGTGGATGGCGTCGGTTGCGCAAATGCCGATCTGGGCGTGGCTCCTGTCGGTTTACCTATCGCTGTCCCTGCTCAAACTACGCACGTATCTCGAACACTGCGCGCATGATCGCACAACTGCCCGCACGGCAATTGTCGAGGATCGGGGGTTCTTTGGTTTGCTCTTTCTCAACAACAACCTGCACGTGGTGCATCATCTGCACCCAGGCGTGCCGTGGTACGCGCTGCCGGACCTTTACCGTTCACGGCAGGCGCAGTACCTCGAGTCCAATCAGGGCTATCGGTACGGCGCTTATTCCGAGATCGCGCGCAAGTACCTGTTTCGCGCCAAGGATCCGGTGCCGCATCCGCTTTACCGGGATGGACAAGGCCGTTGACCTGACGCCATAGAGGCGGATGGAACTCTGGATATTCGCCAGCGTCGCGGCAGCCCTTTTTCAAACCGTCCGGTTCATGCTGCAAAAAGTGCTGAGCATGGATGTGCTGAGCACGGCAGGATCGACCTTTGCGCGCTTTGCCTATTCGGCCCCGGCTGCGATGCTGGTAACGCTTGCCTATCTGTGGTTTCAGGATGCTGCGTTTCCTGCGCTCAATGGGTGGTTTTGGTTCTACGCGATGCTCGGCGGTGTGTCGCAAATCCTTGCCACCGTCTGTGTTGTAGCGCTGTTCCGGCAGCGCAACTTCGCTGTCGGGATCACCTTCAAGAAAACCGAAGTCATCCAAACCGCCATTGTTGGCGTTGCCCTGTTCGGTGCCGAGGTTTCTTTGGCAGGGTGGGGCGCGATCCTGATCGGGCTGGTTGGCGTATTGCTGTTGTCGCGAACGCCGGGACTGGAGCAAGGGTTTTGGTCAAGCCTAACCAGCCGCGCCACGGGCCTTGGGCTGACTTCGGGCTTCTTCTTTGCGTTTTCCGGCACCAGCTACCGCGCGGCATCGCTTCAGATCGATAGCGAGGATGCTTTGCTTCGGGCTGCGGTGACCCTGAGCTGCGTAACGGCGTCCCAGTTCATCGGCATGGCGCTTTGGTTGCGCTGGCGCGAGCCAGGACAGCTCGGCGCTGTATGGCGGGCGCGCAAAGTGGCGGTCTGGGTTGGTCTCACATCAATGGCAGGGTCCATGGGATGGTTCACCGCCTTCACTTTGCAGACGGCGGCCTATGTGCAGGCAGTCGGTCAGATTGAACTGATCTTTTCGCTCATGGCCTCGGTCTTGTTCTTCAAGGAAAAGGTCACCGCCCGCGAATTGATCGGGATCGGCTTTCTCGCACTGTCGATCCTGGCTTTCATCCTCGTGATCTAGTCTGGCATCGACCGGCCATAGAGGCGCAGGAACAGGCTTTCCTCGTCATCGTTGCGAAAGAATGGAACCGATGCAGGCGGGTGTGGATCCGTGGCACGGGCTGCAACTTCGGCCAAAACCACCTCGGTGATGAACGGCAGATCGAACCCGCGCACCTTGTCCAAAGAAATCCATTGCAAATGTGCCAGTTCGTCTGACGCCGCCGAGAAATCATCGGGGTTGCTGGCCAGATCATCTGCGTCCAGCAAGAAAAACCGTGCATCGAATCTGCGTGGGCGGCCCGGAGGCGTGATGGCCCGAAACACGAACTGAAGCGGCGCCGCGCTGGGCAGATGACCCTGTGACGCGAATTCCTGCCAGTTGTGTGGTGGCGCGTCCCAATTTCCGGGACGACCCAAAATCTGGCCTGTTTCTTCCCACAATTCGCGGATTGCCGCACCGGCCAGCGCAGTTGCGCGGTCTTTGGGTGCATCGTCGGTCAACCGGCTCTCACATAGCGGTGACAAGTGGTCGGCAAAGGGCACATGGGCATCTTCCGGATCCACCGCGCCGCCGGGAAAGACAAACTTGTTTGGCATGAACGCGGCGTTGGCACCGCGTTGCCCCATTAAAACGCTGGGTTCGTGGTTGCGGTCCCGCAGCACGATCACTGTGGCCGCGTCGCGGATGCCTGTTTTGTCGATGATTGCCTCTTTGGTCACGCACGAACCCTTTCTGTGGCGAAAGGGTCAGGACTCGCTATTGGCAAATCCGTGCATCTGTCGTGACCACTGAAACGCCACGATCACCCCTTTCAATCTTGGCAGAAGGTAAAGCGTCAGCGCCACGCAGCCAACAGCGAAGATTGTGAACAGCACAAGCGGTTCGGGCCGGAAGTTGACGAAGACAATGTGCAAAAGCGGCGCCATCAGGTGCCCAACAATGAGAATCGTTAGGTAGGCCGGTCCGTCATCAGCACGATGGTGATGCAGTTCTTCGCGGCACACCGGACAGGTGTCACGCACCTTGAGATAACCGCTCAGCAAAGGACCGCTGCCGCAATTCGGACATTTCCGTCGCCAACCTCTGCGCAGCGCAGGCCACGTCGGACGTTCGTCCTCTTTCGTCAAGTGTGATGTCGTCATGTTCGCTCTCCCACGCGCAAGATGACGACCGTTGTTAGCGATGAACAGTGACCAAACTGTCCTTGCGGCTGGATGTCGCAAATCACGCATCCGTGAACATCCCTCTAAAATATCTGCGACGGAAGTTCAGAGCTGCCCCGTGAAACGTAGTGGATGCCAGAGAGACAGGACGTCGATCTGGTCCAAAGTTCAAACGATCCGGACGAAAGACCGGACATGGAAAGGAAAAAATATGACCATGAAAAAGCAGGTTTCGGCACTCGTTATCGCGGCACTTCTTGCGAGCACTGCTGGTGCAGCTTTTGCACAGGATGCAACCACGCGCGAAGATCGTCGCGCCACTGTTTTTGCCGAACTCGACGCTAACAGTGATGGCAGCGTTACCGCTGAAGAGTTTGCTGCAGGTGCCAACCGGTTTGCCCGCGCCGACACCAATGGTGACGGGCTTCTGAGCGTCGAAGAAATCGTCGCAGCCGGTGGAGAACGTGCCGCACAACGGGCAGAGCGCATGATCACGCGGCTTGATACAAACGGTGATGGGTCCCTTTCGGAAGACGAGATCACGTCCCGGCGGGACCCAGCCCGGATGTTCGAGCGCCTGGACGCCAATGACGACGGCATGGTGAGCGCGGAAGAGTTCGCAGAAGCCCGTATGGGTGATCGCGGCGGTAAGCGCGGGGGTCTGTTTGGTGGCAAGGGCCACGGCGGCAAGCACTAAGATCGAGCAGCGCCATGAGCGGTATATGTGCATCGCTCATGGCACCTGATAGGCTGGACCAAGAACCATAGCCGCGCGGTGGAATGACCCAGAACTTGACTGACCCTGCTGCAGAGGCGGCATTGCTCGAAGCTTACGCCGCCGGAGACGCCGAAGCGGCGCGCAGTCTTGCGACACGCTATACGCCTCTTGTGTTCGCGCATGCGTTTCGGATGCTGAACGACCGCGCTGAGGCAGAAGATGTCGCGCAGGAAGCCATGTTAAAGCTGTGGCGGCAAGCACCTGGCTGGGATGCGGGCGGTGGTGCCTCGGTCCGCACATGGCTCTACCGGGTGACGGCCAATCTGTGCATTGACCGTTTGCGTAAGACTCGTCCCGACGCAATGCCCGAGGAATTAGACGTGTCAGATGATGCGCCCGGTGCCGAGGCGCATTTGCAAGCGAAGGCACGTAAAATGGCGCTGGACGATGCGCTGATGCAGTTGCCCGATCGCCAAAGGCAGGCGGTGGTGCTGCGACATATCGAAGGTTTGGGCAATACAGAGATTGCCCAGATCATGGACATTGGGCCTCGTGCGGTGGAAAGTCTGACCGCACGCGGCAAACGAACTTTGACCGCGCTCCTGAGCGGTCAACGCACAGGCTTGGGGTATACGGATGACACAATCGAAACCTCCTATTGACGACCCGCTTGCGGCGGCATTCGCCAATGCTCGTCAAACCACTCCGCCGCTTCCAGACGGGTTGATGGCGCGTGTATTGGCCGATGCAGAGGCAGAAATGCCCCATCCCGTCCGCCAACCGTTCTGGCGGCAGGTCTTCGGCACCCTTGGGGGCTGGCCCGCCGTCGCCGGGCTTGCGATGACGGCTTGTGTCGGGGTTTGGGCTGGCGGCACTTTGACGGATGATCTGATGTTCGCGCTGACGCCACTGGATGAGGCGGCGCTGGACATTGGTCCTGGTCTGGGCGCGTTCGACATGCTTTTGGTGGATGGTTGATATGGCGGACACATCAAAATCCAAATCACCGCTCTGGATGCGCCTGACGCTTTTGGTTTCAATCGCACTTAATGTTCTGATCATTGGGGCAGCCGTCGGGTTCGTTCTGACAGGTGGACCTGATCGGAAGCCCGATCGTGACCGAACCGATTTCGGGTCATTCTACATGCGCGCGCTCACCGATGATGACCGTCGTGCACTGCGGCGCGAGTTCGTGTCGGATTTGCAAAAGCAGGGGCGTGACCGAGGTGCCGTCTTGGTG
Organism: Paracoccaceae bacterium; assembly: GCA_024742575.1. GTDB lineage: Bacteria > Pseudomonadota > Alphaproteobacteria > Rhodobacterales > Rhodobacteraceae > Marivita. Next base: position 24,622 of record JANSYF010000022.1, read on the forward strand.
GATTTGCGGACGACTCTTGATACGCTACGCGCATCACCGTTTGATCCTGACGCTTTTGCGTCTGCCATGGCAGAACAGTCGCGCGCTCGTGCGCAACGCGACGAAATGGGCCGTCAGATTTTGGCGAACCGCATAGCCAGAATGAGCGATGCCGAACGCGGTGCCTATGCCGACCGGATCGAAGATCGACTGCATATGTTGGAAAATCGGATTCGGCGCTAAGGTGAAGCGAAGGAAGCCTAAATCCGAACTTTAATTTTTGGAAATGGTACTCCGTGCAAAGCATCACGGTGTGCAACTTCGGTTCGATTGCGTCCATTTCGTTTGGCATCATAAAGCGCGGCATCTGCAGCGCGCCGCAATTCTGCTGTCGATACTTGGTCGCTTTGCGCCGCAACGGCCAGCCCAATGCTGATGGTTGCCCGCACAACGGTGCCATCTTCGATGGTCTTTGGGTTTTCGGCCACAGCGTTTCGCAACCGTTGGGCAACGCTTTTTGCCTGTTCCAACCCGACATTCGGTAAAACGATAAGGAATTCCTCACCACCATACCGCGCGATAAAGTCTCCGTCGCGCAAGCGGCTTCCGATCGTTTGCGCGACATGCGCCAGGATTGTATCGCCCGACGCGTGCCCGTGATTATCGTTGATCGCCTTGAAATGATCGAGGTCTGCAATCAGCAACGCGACCCGCCGGGGATGTTGGGCAAGGGCACGATCCGTGCGGATTAGATATTCATCCATCGCAGCGCGGTTGCATAGTCCGGTCAAGGCATCGACATACGCCTTTTTCTCAAGTTCGTTCGTGGTTTTGCGCAACCGTTCTGCATCCCGCTTGAGTCTTGCAAGGCGCTGAATGCGCAAAGCCAGTTCGGCCATGCTGACCGTGGACGGCACCTGATCGTGCGCACCCAGATCCAGCGGTGATGCACCGGGGCCACGTGCATCGGTCACAAAAAGGATACGGCTATGGCAACTGATTGGATGGGCAAGCAAAGCCCCAAGAGTTTCGCGCGCCTCATCGCCGGGATGCGTTTCAACCAAGACATAGACATCCGTATCCTTGTGTGGCGCACGTCGCGCGGTTTGGGCGTCAATGTCCCGCGCCGCGATCCCGGTACTGGGGTCCAGTGTGCAGCAAGTTTCGACATGGGAATCTGTTTGACTGCATCTCACGAATACGGCGACAGTTTTCGGAATGAAGTCCGGGATTGCTTCAGCCAACTCGCGGCCTGTCTCCGGAACAGCCCGACGCCTGCCCCCCTCGACCACATGTTTCGACCGCATGAAGCTGCGCATCCTAGCCTTGAGTTCGGCGGCATCGGCCGTGTGCTCGATCACGTCGTAGGCTCCGTCGTTCAAGGCGCTGATGCGGGCGGAATGGTTTTCCCTTTGTACCGCGACAACGATGGTGGTCAGTTGAGTTTTTGAGGATGTGCGCAGGAGTTTGCAAAACTGCCTGAGGCGCAGTCCGGGAAGATCATCAGCAACAATTACAACATCAGGAGAATCTTGCCGAATCCGGACAAGCCCCTCGGACTGTGACTCCACCAGCTCCACTGGATATGCTGCGGTATCCAGTTGCGCGCGCAAGTGGATCCGACGGTTGCTCATGGCGTCGATGATCAGGATATACCCAGGCACGGAAACTCCGAAGTGACGGTACAGTTAAGACTTTGATCACCAATTCATTGCGGCTATTTGGTTAAAAAAGTGTTTGGGAAACATTTAAAAATGTCGATTTCTCAGGATGGTGCAGAGCAGATAGCGATCAAAGCGATTGTCTGGCTAGCGGGCAATGATGATCTATTGCCAGTGTTTATAGGGTCGACCGGGGCCGACGAGGCTGCGTTTCGCGAGGGGCTTGCCGTACCGGAGTTCCAAGCGTCTGTTTTGGATTTTATCATGATGGACGATGCTTGGGTGATTGCGTTCTGCGACCAAGAGGGCATCCCTTATGATCGTTTGATGCAAGCACGGGCCGCATTTCCCGGTGGCCAGCAGGTACATTGGACATGATTACATTGAACCAGCACGAGGCCCACGCGATTTTGTTCGACAAAGATGGTACGCTGTTTGATTTCGGCGCGACATGGAACGTCTGGGCGAGTAAGTTATTGATGCGACTGGCAGATGGGCAGCGCGACCGTGCGATTGCTGTTGGTCAGTTGGTCGGGTTCGATTTGGAAGCAGGCGTGTTTGCGCCCGACAGCTTTGTCATCGCGGGAACGCCGGACGAACTTGTTGAAGTTTTGGTGCCTGAATTCCCAAATCTTTCCAAACTGACTTTGTTGACACTTATTAACGAAGAAGCTGCTGCTGCCCCCATGGCCGAAGCTGTACCATTGACCCCATTGCTTGGGCGACTGGCGCGGGCTGGGTTGCGCTTGGGTGTTGCAACCAACGATGGCGAAGCGCCTGCCTTTGCGCATCTTGATGCGGCTGGGGTGCGCCATCACTTTGATTTTGTTGTCGGATCAGACAGCGGTTATGGGGCGAAACCGCAACCGGGCCAGCTGCTGGCTTTTTGTGCTGTCTTCGGCATCGATCCGCGCCATGTCGTGATGGTCGGTGACAGCACCCATGATCTGATCGCCGGACGCGCCGCAGGGATGCAGACCGTGGCCGTGTTGACAGGTCTTGCGCCTGCTTCGGAATTGGAACCGTTCGCTGATTGCGTGCTGCCGGATATCGGTCACCTGCCAAACTGGCTTGGTCTCGATTAAACTCAGGCAGGATATCACAAAAGCGACTGCAAGAGTCGTGTTCCGACAGGATAAGCCGCACCTGCGATGCCTAGCTTGAGAGGCAATTCAGGAGGACGCCATGACAGAGGCCACGACACGCAAACGCCGGAGCGGAGGTCGGTCCGGCCATGCCGTTCGTCGTGGCACTTCGGTGATCGAACAATTGCCTTGGAGCTTGCCGATCAACATCGATCGTCCGACAGAGCCCTTAAGCGAAGAGGGTGTTTCCCGCGTTCATGATACGGCGATGGTCATCCTTGAAGAGATCGGGATCGAGTTTCTGAACCCCGAAGCGGTGCGCATCCTGAAAGAGGCAGGCTGCACCGTAAATGGGGAAAACGTGCGGATGGACCGTGACTTCGTGATGGAGTGGGTTCGCAAAGCGCCGCGATCCTTCACGATTACCCCGCGTAACCCAGACCGAAAGATCGTCGTTGGTGACGGTCACATCCTGTTCGGCAACGTATCGTCACCCCCAAATTACTGGGACATGGAAATGGGCCGCAAAGTGCCCGGCACCCGCGAGATGTGCCGCAATTTCCTTAAGCTGTCGCAGTATTTCAACTGCATCCACTTTGTTGGCGGGTACCCCGTTGAACCTGTTGATATCCATGCCAGTGTTCGCCACTTGGATGTGCTTTATGACAAGCTAACCCTTACAGACAAAGTTGCGCACGCTTATTCACTGGGTCAGGAGCGTGTCGAAGACGTGATGGAGATGGTCCGTATCGCCGGCGGTCTGACGCACGAAGAATTTGACGCCAGCCCGCGCATGTATACCAACATCAACTCTACCTCGCCGCTTAAGCACGACCACCCGATGATGGACGGCTGGATGCGCTGCGCAGCGCGGGGGCAGGGCTGTATCGTGACACCCTTCACACTGGCAGGCGCGATGGCCCCCGTGACGATGGCGGGTGCGGTTGCGCAGTCGCTCGCAGAAGGGCTGAGCGCGATTGTGCTGGCGCAAATCATCAATCCCGGCGCGCCCTGCGCCATTGGAACGTTTACCTCAAACGTGGACATGAAGTCGGGTGCACCTGCATTCGGTACCCCGGAATACATCCGTGCAACCCAAATGACCGGCCAGATGGCGCGGTTCTACGGCCTGCCGTTGCGGTCCTCCGGCGTCTGCGCCGCCAACGTCCCCGATGGTCAGGCGATGTGGGAAACGGAACACAGCCTCTGGGCCGCGATCCAGTCGGGCACCAACCTTGTCTATCATGCCGCCGGTTGGCTTGAAGGTGGGCTGATCGCCAGCCCCGAGAAGTTCGTCATGGATTGCGAAGTGATTCAGCAGCTCATCCGCTACATGGCTCCGGCAATCTGTGACGTGAGTGACGATGGGCTTGGCCTTGAGGCGATCCGCGAGGTTGGCAGCAACGGACATTTCTTTGGCACGAAGCACACACAGGAACGCTACACGACCGCATTCTATCAACCCTTCCTTTCGGACTGGAAAAACTACGAGGCGTGGGAGGCCGCAGGTAGCGTCTGGACCCCAGAAAGGGCGCACGTGATCTACAAGGCGATCCTTGAAGAATTCGAAGCACCGCCGATGGATGCAGCCATCCACGAGGAATTGGCCGCGTTTGTTGAGCGTCGAAAAGCCGAGGGCGGAGCGCCAACAGACTTCTGATCTGAACGGTGTTTGCCGATTATTAAGACCTACCTGCAATGGTGTGCGCCGAACAAAAGGCGCGCAGCATGCATGGTTTGATCTTCCGCACCCTTGAAGCCTTCATTTCTGATACCTTCAGCCCCGAAAACTGGACGGACGTGGTTGTTCGGGCGAATCTACCTGTCAACAGCTTTGAGGCGATGCTGCAATACGATGCGGACTATTTTCCGCAACTCCTCTCTGCTGCTGGGCATGTGCTGGACCGACCTGAATCGGTGATCCTCGAAGACATCGGTACATACCTGATCACACATCAAAACCACGCGTCGGTCCGCCGCCTGATGCGCTTTGGAGGGGAAACGTTTTCCGAACTGCTCCACTCGCTTGACGATCTGCCGGGGCGTACCCGCATGGCCGTGTCTGGTTTGGACTTACCTCAGGTGGAGGTGCGCCAGCCAACCAACGGGAACTTTACTATCCTTTGCCGGGGCAACCCTTCGGGTTTTGGCCACGTCCTGGTCGGATTGCTGCGGGCGATGGCAGATGATTACGGAACACTCGCTCTGCTGGAGCATCGTGGCCAACGCGACTGGGCAGAGGTGATCGAGGTGACGGTCGTCGAAACAGCTTTTGCCGATGATCGTGGTTTCTCACTGACTGAGTTCGCGATCGCGGAGGATGCATGATCTCGGCGCAGGAGGTGTTGCTTACGCTCAGACCGCTGCATGTCTGGGTCGGCCCAACCGGGCATGTCAGGCAGGTTGGGAAAAGCTTTGCCAAACTAGGTCTCGATGATCCGACAGGACACCGGTTTTTGGAAGTTTTCGAAATCCAACGACCGACGAAACCGTCTAATATGACTGATCTGAGGTGCCTTGCAGGACAAGTGTTACGATTGCGAGTGCGGTCTGAACCGGAACTTGGCCTGCGCGGGCTGGTAATCGAAGACAAAGCCGATGGTGCAATCCTCGACCTGTCCTTGGGTATGGCGGTGATCGACGCTGTTCAACGTTATGGGTTGACGGCTCAGGATTTTGCACCGAGCGATCTCGTCATGGAACTGCTGTTCCTGCAAGAAGCAAAATCCAGCGCGATGGCCGCATCTTTCAGTTTAAACGCTCGTCTGAACGGTGCGCGCCTTGCCGCCGAAACAGAGGCGGTGACAGACGGTCTGACCGGTTTGTACAACCGACGCGGGCTGGATGGCGCTATGGCGCGGTTGGGCCAGTCCGATACCGAATACGCCATCCTGCAAATGGATCTAGACCGTTTCAAACAGGTGAACGACACGCTTGGTCACGGGGTGGGGGACGCGGTTCTGAAACGAGTCGCCGGGATCTTGCGCGCCCATACACGGCAAGATGATCTGATTGTCCGCGCAGGTGGCGATGAATTTGTGATCGTCTGCCCCGGCTTGACGGACGCTGTGCGATTAAACGCGCTTGCGGGCGTCCTGATCCGGGACATATCAGAGCCAGTCGTGATCGAAGGGCATGATTTGGCCATCGGTGCGAGCATCGGAATCGCCGTTTCCGAAGCTACAGCGCGACGCGATACGATGAACACAATCACTTGCGCCGATATCGCATTGTATGCCGCCAAACGATCTGGGCGTGGGCAACATCTGTTTTGGTTACCAGACATGGGAAGTAGCCTTGTGGACCTCGAACTGCCTGTTCCAAGATCGCAAGGGGCGTAGTCCAACAACGTTCTTGAATCCCAAAGACCTGTCGCGCATGGTCTTAGTCATGGGGCTGATTTTCCGCATTCTTTTCTTGATTAATTTTTGTGTTCTGAGCGTTTTGTGCACACCGCTTCAGGCTCAGAGTTTAGATCAGCCTACAGGCACCATCGCCGTCGAAGACAGCGCAGCGCAAGATGCAGCAATCGCCAACCGAATCCGTGAAATCCTGATAGAGTTGGACGGCTACGAAGACGTCACCGTCACCGTGAATTCCGGCATTGTCACTTTGCGCGGTACGGCACTGGATGGCCCCGCAGTCATTCGTTTGAACGAAATCGCGGGCCGCGTCGAAGGCGTTGTCACGATCGAAAACCGCGTGCAGGAAACCACCGATGTGGCGCGCCGTCTGGACCCTGCATGGGATCGGTTCCGTGCTCGATCTGAACAATTCATCAATTATCTGCCTCTTTTGGGCGTTGCGATTGCGGCCTTTGCCATTGTCGTGACCGTCGGTTTTCTGATCGCGCGGATGCGGCGCCCGTGGGACAGGATCGCACCCAATGCGTTTATCGCGGACATCTATCGTCAGGTGATCCGCATTGCCTTCATGCTTGGCGGTTTGGTGATTGCGCTAGATATCCTTGGCGCGACCGCATTGTTGTCGACCATACTCGGGGCGGCGGGGATCATAGGTCTCGCCATCGGTTTCGCGGTCCGCGATACGGTCGAAAACTTCATCGCGTCGGTTATGCTGTCGATTCGACAACCATTCCGCCCAAATGACCAGGTCGAGATCGAAGGCGACATCGGCAAGGTCATTCGCCTGACCAGCCGCGCCACGATTCTACTAAGCTTTGATGGCAACCACATTCGTATTCCCAACGCGACTGTCTTCAAAAGCCGGATCGTGAATTACTCTCGCAATGACGAACGACGATTCACGATCAGCCTGGGCGTGGCCTATGACACCGATCTCGCCCGCGCACAGGATTTGGCCCTTCAAACCGTGACGTCCTTACCCTTTGTGATTGCCGAACCCGCCCCGGCCGTCTGGATCGAAGATCTGGGTGACAGCGCAGTCATCCTGAACGTGGCAGGATGGATCAGACAGCACGAAACAAGCTACCTCAAGGCGCGCAGCGAGGCATGGCGCATGTGCCTTGCCGCCTTCGATCACGCGGGCATTGTAATGCCGGAAACAACGTTGCGCGTCGTTGGGATCGGCGATGGGCAACCCTCTGATGTGGCACCGCAAACCACATCAAGACCACTCCCCTCTAACGCTGCCGCTGTTGCCGTGGCAACAGCGGCGGTTGGCGATGTGGAGGCAGCGATGGACAAGGAACTAGAACGGATCGTTGCCTCGGAACGCGCCGAAAAACGTGATGACGATCTTCTTATGAAAGACGCACTGGAAGAGTAGGAAAATTTTCGAATTCCGGGTCTTGATCCCGCCCACAGAGCGGCGTAAGTACGCCCGCACGGTTGGGGTGTAGCCAAGTGGTAAGGCAACGGTTTTTGGTACCGCGTACCGCAGGTTCGAATCCTGCCACCCCAGCCAGTTTTTATGACATGGCACCGTAATTTTCTGGCCCGGCCACCCTGTGCAAAAATGCCCCTCGCTTTGGAGGGTCGTTTGGTGGGTTATATGACTGCCTGTAACTAGGTATTAGTAATGGAAGACGACTGCCCTCCGGCAGTATAACACTTCCATTGTACGATTGGCGGTTTGATATCGTGCTTCATTGTCAAACATGGTCCGGTCGGGTTGAAGTGTCGCGTTCAGTTCAAATCCCGCAGAGTGATCAAATGCCATCGCGCGGGTTTGTTCAGATGCTTACGCTGTGCGTGACCACGGTAAATAGCGGCGTGGAATCGCCGTGGCCAAAAGCAAGATTGTCGCCACGCCCAACAGCGCAGCACTACCCGGACGCTCAAGAAAGACCATCGGATCACCCCGCGACAGCAGCATGGCGCGACGGAAGAACTCTTCCATCATCGGCCCAAGTACGAACCCGATAAGCAATGGCGCGGGTTCGAAACGGAAAAGCCGCAGCACATAGCCCAGCACACCGAACGCGAGGGTCATCCAGATGTCGAAGATAGAGTTGTCGATGCTGTAAACACCCACGCAGATCAGGACAACGACTGTCGGATAAAGGTAGTAGTGCGGCACCCGCAGCAAGCGGACCCAAAGACCGATCAGTGGGATGTTCAGGATCAGCAGAAACAGGTTGCCGAACAGAAAGCTCACGATCAGTCCCCAGAACAGTTCTGGATGCTCTGAGATAAGACGCGGTCCGGGGGTGATCCCGTGGATCATTAGCGCGCCCAGCATCAGCGCCATCGTTGTCGATCCGGGGATGCCCAGCGTCAGCGTCGGTATAAAGGCTGTTTGCGCCGCAGCGTTGTTGGCCGCCTCAGGCACGACCACGCCTTCGATCTGGCCTGTGCCGAACTTGTCCCCCCGAGGCGAAATGCGTTTTTCCAGTGCATAGCCGACGAACGACGCCACTGTTTGCCCAGTGCCCGGCAGCGTGCCGAAGAAGGAACCGACGGCTGATCCACGAATGGCAGGACCGATGCTGCGCAGAGATTCCGCCCGTGTCGGTAGGAACTTGCTCATGGAAATCCGCTCGGTCGCATAAGACCGCGTGGCGCCACGCGCCGACACCATGACTTCAGAAATCCCGAAAAGCCCCATGGCCACTACAACAAGGCTGACCCCGTCGCGCAGCTCGGGCATACCCACGACAAACCGCGTTTCGCCGGAATTGATGTCGACGCCCACTGTGCCCAACAAAATGCCAAGACAGACCATCATCACGCCGCGCAGCGCACCGGAAGTGCTCACCACCGACGCAGCAACAAGCCCCAGCACCATGACCGCGAAATATTCCGCAGGCCCGAACAACAGGGCAAACTCCGCCAGCGCCGGTGACAGGAGAACCATCACCACAACTCCGAAAATGGCCCCGAAGAACGACGCGATCGCGGTCGAAAACAAGGCAACACCAGCCCGGCCATCGCGTGCCATCGGATACCCGTCAAGGCAGGTCACCGACGCAGACGGCGTGCCGGGGATGTTCAACAGGATCGATGCGATCGACCCGCCATATTCCGCGCCGTAATAGACGCCTGCTAGCATCACAAGCGCAGTTTCGGGCGGCAGATAAAACGACACCGGGAGCAACATCGCCACCGCAGCCAATGGCCCGACGCCCGGCAGCACGCCGATGAAGGTGCCAAGAAACACGCCGACAAAACAGTAAGTCAGGTTATAGACCGTCGCGGCTGTCGCAAAGCCAAGCGCAAGATTGGAAAACAGCTCCATCAGAGCCCCCGTATCGTTGTGAGCGGGATGCCAAGGCCCTTGACGAAAACCAGCCAGACCGCAACCGAGACACAGATGGCCAGAGTTATGCGACCGGACCACCTGAATTGCGGCACTGCCGACGAGGTTGTCAGCACCGACACGACAACCGCAGGCAGTACGCCCAGAAGTGGCGTGAGAAACGCAAAAGCAATCACACCACCGGACACGGCCAGCACGGAAATCGGGTCCGGCTGGTCCCATTCCATGGGCTGCCGGACGTTGCGGATCAGTGTCGCCAAAGCCAGCACGGACAATAGCCCACCGACAAGGGCTGGAAACGCCCCCGGCCCCATCCGCCGGGCTGAACCGAGCTCAAGTGTCGTCGTCGAACCGACGACAAATGCCAAGCCCACGAGCAGCATAAGAGCGGGACCGACCTGAGAGATTAGGCGGTCGCGGCGCATAGCCCGGACTCGGGCTGGAACTCTTGCCCTTTATAAGTATCGGGAATGTCGATTTGGGTGTTCTGGATCATCAGGACGATCTGATCGATCCGCGCCTTGATGTCCGGCGCGACAGACTTGCCCATAGTCAGCTGGCCATAATCCCCGTTTGCCAGTCCAAGCTCGACCACCTCTGACGGGACTTGTCCGGCCACCATGTCATGGATCGCGCGTTCCACACCAAGATCAATCCGGGCCATGGCCGAGGCAATGAACACCTCTTCGTCGCGCGCCACCCAATCGAGAGCATTGCCGATTTGCTTTGCTCCACCCGCTCGACAAGCGTCAATCGCCCCTTGGCGTGCGGCGTTGAGCATGGTGAAGATCACATCGGCACCCGCGTCTATTTCCGCCTCGGCCCAAGCGCGTGATACGGCGTTGTCATCCTGTGTGCCGCAAAAGGCGGTCAGCAATTCGATCTCGGGGTCGATATGGGCCACGCCCGCTGCAAATGCTGCGCGCCCCTTCAAACCGGGTCGCACCCTGTGGCCCGACAAGTGTCCGACGACGCGAGTTTTCGTGGTCAGCGCCGCCAAAGCCCCGGCAAGAAAGGCTGTTTCCTCTTGCAATACGTCATAGCTCGCAAGGTTCGATCCGGTTCTGTGGCCCTGCACGATGGCAAAGCTTTTGTCCGGATGCAGCCCCGCGATTTCCGGTGTTGCACCGTTGCCCTGACCGCCGATGAAGACAAGTCCGTCACAGCCGGGCATCACGTCAGCTAGACGAGAGCGGATCACGTCTTCTTTGTAGGGCACACCATCGATCACGCTGATCTCGGCAATCCCCGCGTCTTGCGCCCGCAAGGCACCGTCCAACGCACTGGCATTGAACCCATCGTCATGCACCTCGCCGACAAAAAAGACAGTGATCCGCATACCGCTCCCCTCAGTTCGAAATCGCTGTGACCAGCGGCTTCCATGCTTCGAATTGTTCAGCGACGAAGGCCTCGAACTCTGCACTAGTCTTAGGTGCACGCACCAGACCCCATGTGTCGAATTGCGCCACTACGTCTGCATTGGTCATGGCCTTTTGCAGCGCCGTATCAAGGGTCGTCTTGATCTCATCCGGCACACCGGCAGGGGCGCTTACGCCAAGCCAGTTTTCAGCAACGATGTCATAACCAAGCTCGGTAAAGGTCGGCGTGTCCGGCAAAGTCGGCAGGCGCGTTGTCGACGACACGGCGAGCGGAAGTGCTGTGCCTTCTTCGACAGCTGGCAGGTTCTGTGGCACCGCATCAAAGATCACCGGCACCACACCCGCCCGAAAATCAAGCCGCATTGGACCAGAGCCTTTGTAGGGAATGTGGAACAGACCGGCGTCGGTTTCTCGGTTGAACTGCTCGGCAATAATGTGTCCCCAAGACCCGACGCCAGAGCTGCCATAGTCGATGCTTCCCGGATCCGCCTTGGCCGTTTCAAGGAATCCGGCGAAATCCGCGATCTCAAGACTAGGGGCGGCAAACAACCCAAGGTGCACCGTGCCGACGTAAGTGATGTGATCGAAATCCGCGACCGGATCGTATGGCGTGTCCGGGAAACGCGTCGGCGCTACACTAAACGGCGTCAGGTTGGAAAGCATGAATGTATAGCCGTCTGGCTCTGCCTCTTGCAGTGCTCCGGCAGCGACAGTCCCTGCTGCGCCGGGTTTGTTTTCGACCACGAATTGCTGGCCCAGATCGGCTGACAGCTTTTCAGCCAAAAGGCGCGCCACAAGGTCGCTTGATCCACCCGGTGGGAAAGACACCAGAATGCGGACGGGTTTTTCCGGCCAAGCCGCTTGTGCCGCCGGGGCAGTACCAATGGCTGCGACCGCCGATACGGAGGCCAGCAGGGCGAAAAGATGTCGTCTGGTGGTCATGAGCGTGTTCCTTCTATGAGGCATCAAAGAGAGTGCGCTGCCATCGTGTGTCCAACATGGAATTATGGAACCATAATTTCAGAAATTAACAAAATAGAAATCTTGGTTTCGGTCAGAAATTCAGCAGATGACTGCGTGCCTGCTCATCATTCGACCGACCAAGAGTCGCGAAACCTGCGTTCCAGACATGACGTCTGATCAAAACAGTACGAATCGGCGCATCGTTTGTAGAGCGAACAAATCGGTCTCGTTTCTTGTCACCACCGGGATTATCGGCAAACTGATCTCATGAAATCGCAGTTACAGACAGATTCCGCACCCCGCTTCCTCGACCGCATTCGGACGGCCTTGGCAGACCTGCAACCCGCCGAACGGCGTCTTGGGACGTTCCTTCTGGACTTTCCGGGCGACATGGCAAGCTACGACGCACAGGAATTGGCGCGGCTGTCGGATGTGTCAAAGGCGACAGTCTCTCGGTTCATCCGCAAGATCGGCTATGACAGCTACGACTCCGCGCGACGTGCTGTGCGTGATGAAGCAAGTTCAGGCTCTCGACTATACATCGGTCACGCCGAACCCGGTGCGATGGAAGACGTGCTGGGATTTGGGATGCGCGAAGAGATGGAGAACTTGGCGTGGACCTTTCAGAGGATCGCGCCGGATGACCTAGATAGGTTAGCAGAAAAGATGCTGTCCGCGCGGAAAGTCTGGATCATCGGCCAACGCATCAGTCATTCCTTCGCAACCTACCTGCGCTGGCAATTGGTCAAGGTTGTCCCAGACGCCGCTGTCATTCCCAAAGACGGCGAGTCGATGGGCGAACATCTGGCTGCCATGACAGCGGATGATCTTGTTCTTGTCGTCGCCTTGCGACGCAGAATGAGCGGCCTTGACACCCTATTGCGCGAAATCGGCAAAATTGGCGCGGCCCGTGCCGTGGTTTCAGACGACAGCATGGAGCCAAACATAAGCCTTGATTGGCATTTCCGATGCCGGATCAGCACCGCCACCCCGCAATTCAACCACGCCGCCGTGTTGGCCCTGTGCCACCAGATCGTTGTCAGAACAACGTTGAAATCCGGGGCCAACGGGCGCACCCGCCTGCGCCGTGTCGATGAGCTGAATGAACGCTTGGGCGAATACGATTGAACATGACGTAGAGGCGTAGTTTAAGAAAAGCTGCTTGGCAGCCTTGACTGAACTGGCCTCGGGCGGCTGATCCTTGCACGCAAGACGAACAGTCATGTGTCAACGATTGGCTGCTGCTAAAAGCGCACTCCAAAAAGATCAACCTAGACTGCCCCATTGACCCAAACGTCAGATGATTGCCGACGCCCCAGCCAGTTCTTTCTGAAAGCAACGTTCTAAATCCGCATCAAACGCCGATGTAGGTTTGTGACACTTCTGGTGTCATGTCTGTAAACGCGCCGGACCATACGGTTTCGCCGCGCGCGAGTATGACTGCGCGATCTGACACCTGCGCCAGTTCGCGCACCGATTTATCGATGAGCAGGATCGCCGTTCCAGTCTCACGCTTTAGTCGTGCAATAGCGGCCCAGATTTCCTGACGAATGATCGGAGCCAGTCCTTCGGTGGCTTCATCAAGGATCAGAAGCCGCGGATTCGTCATCAGCGCACGCCCGATGGCCAGCATTTGCTGTTCGCCGCCAGACAACGACGCTGCCCGCTGGTTTCGGCGTTCGCCCAACCGTGGGAACAGGTCCGCAATGGTTGTCAGAGTCCAATCGCCGGGTTGTGCAGCCGCGATCAGATTTTCATCGACCGTCAAGTCGCGAAAGCACCGGCGTCCTTCGGGCGCGAGGCCAATCCCCAGCCGCGCTACCTTGTGGCTGGGCAAGTTATGCAAGCTTTGCCCGGTAAAGCGCAGATTGCCGTCTGACGCGATCATCCGGCAGATGGCCTTGACGGTGGTCGTCTTTCCCATGCCGTTGCGCCCCATAAGTGCCACAACCTCGCCTTCGGCCACATCCAGTGTGACGCCGAACAGCACCTGTGCCACGCCGTAGCGCGCGGTGAGGTCCTGGACCGCGAGCAACGTCACCCCTCTTCCCCCAGATAGGCGTTGCGCACGGCGTGGCTTTGCCTGATCTCGTCAACTGTTCCCGAGGCGATCACCTGTCCGTAAACCAGCACGCTGATCCGGTCGGCCAGTGCAAAGACGGCGTCCATATCGTGCTCTACCAGCAGGATCGGTGCCTCGGCTCTAAGTTCGTCCAGAAATCCGGTCAGCAGTTTTGATCCCTCGGCCCCAAGCCCTGCCATCGGTTCGTCCATGACAAAGGCTTTGGGCGACAGGGTCAAAGCGACTGCCACTTCAAGCTGACGGCGTTGCCCATGTGATAGCTCGGCACAGCGGGTGTTGCGATGCTCGATCAGCCCCACACGCTCTAACGCCGCATCTGCTTTGGCGGTCAGCGATCTGTCCGACATCGCCCGCGACCAGAACCGCCATGGATTGCCAGACGCGCCCAAGGCGCCCAGCACGACGTTTTCCAGAACGCTGTCTTCCATCGCCAGCGCCGAGATCTGGAATGTGCGTCCCAACCCGGCCTGTGCGCGTGCTTGTGTGCTGTCGGTCGTGACGTCCCGCCCCAAAAGGTGCACCGACCCCGAGTCCGGTCGCAACCCGCCGCAAATCTGTGTGATCAGCGTCGATTTACCTGCGCCATTCGGGCCAATAATGGCGTGGATTTCGCCTGCCTTCAGATCAATCGACACGCTATCGGTCGCTGTCAGAGCGCCGAAATTCTTGCACAGGTCGCGCGTTGCAAGGATCGGGTCAGACATGCGCGCCCTCCTTGCCGGTCAGCAGACCGATAATTCCACCGCGCGCAAACAAAACAATCGCCAGCAGGATGAGGCCCAGATAGACGTGCCAGAATTCGGTCAATGCTCCCAGCCAATGTTCAAGCGCAACGAACAGGCAGGCGCCGATCACGGGGCCAAAAAGCCGCCCGACACCTCCGATGATGATGAGAACGATAAGCTCACCGGACAATTGCCAACTGAACATGGTGGGCGACACGAACCGGTTGAGATCGGCAAACAGCGCCCCGGCCAGACCGGTGATCGCTCCCGAGATCACGAACGCCACCAGCTTAAGCCGCATCGGGTTCAGGCCCACGGTCTCGACCCGTGTGGGCACCTGTCGGGCTGCATTCAGCGCCAGACCGAAGGGCGCATTCTGAAGCCGCGCGCTCAGGAACAGGACAACGCAGAGCAGAACAAAGCACAGGCCAAAGAACTGGATCGGGACCAGAGTGTTCAGGCCGGGAAAGCCGTTGCGCACATAGATCGATAGCCCGTCCTCGCCGCCATACGTGCTCCAGGAAATGGCGAAGTAGTAGAACATTTGCCCGAAGGCGAGGGTGATCATGATGAAATACACCCCCGAGGTGCGCAGGCTTAAAAGCCCAATGATCGATGCGGCTACGCCAGACACCACAACCGCAACCAGCCAGATAATCGGCATGGCCTTGGTACCTGCAAAGCTCATCCCAAACAGATCAAGCGACGTATAGGTCTGCGCATGATAAGCGAGGATACCCATCGCATAACCGCCAAGGCCAAAGAACACTGCATGACCAAGGCTCACCAACCCGCCGATGCCAAGCGCGATGTTCAGACCCACGGCGGCGATCGCAAGGATCACCGCGCGGGTTACAAGGGTAATCGTGAACGGCTCATCGACGACAATGGCCCAGAGAGGTACCGCCAGAAGACCCGCAAACACGACCCAGTTGACCAGACGTTCCGGGATCATGCGCGTGCTCCGAACAGGCCAGTGGGCCGCCAGATCAGGACAAGGCTCATCAGGATGTAGATCGCCATGGAGGCCAGCGCCGATCCGGTTTGTGTCGCGGCACCGGGCTCCATGAACAGCTTGAACACCTCCGGCAGGAAGATACCCCCTAGCGTGTCCGTCATCCCCACCAGCAGCGCACCAATGAAGGCCCCCTTGATCGACCCGATGCCGCCGATGACGATCACGACGAAGGCAAGGATCAGCACGGGTTCCCCCATGCCGACCTGCACGGATTGGATCGCACCGACCAACGCGCCCGCCAACCCAGCCAGCGCCGCGCCAATGGCAAAAACCAGCGTGTAAAGCAGCCGGATATCCACACCCAGTGCCGCGATCATCTCGCGGTCATTCTCGCCCGCGCGGATCTGGATGCCGATGCGCGTGCGTTCGATCAGCGCCCACAGTCCCAGTCCGACCAGCAGACCCACAGCAATCAACGCCAGTCGATAAAGCGGGTACTGAATCCCGCCGGGCAGTGTGATCGGGCCAGAGAGGTAATCCGGAATTTCAAGAAACAGCGGGAAGGACCCGAAGAGCCACCTTGTGCCTTCGGAAAAGATCAGGATGAGTGCGAAGGTCGCCAGCACCTGATCCAGATGCGCCTTTCCGTAAAGCCGTCGGATCACCGTCATCTCGATCAGCGCCCCGGCGATGGCGGCCACGGCCAAAGCGGCGGCCAGAGCCAGCACAAACGATCCCGTTGCGCCTGCCACAGCGGCGGCGGCAAAAGCGCCGATCATGTAAAGCGACCCATGTGCGAGGTTGATCAGGCCCATCACGCCAAAGATCAGCGTCAAACCAGCCGCCATCAAAAACAGCATGACGCCGAATTGCAGCCCGTTAAGGACCTGCTCGATGATAAGAAGTGTCGACATGCCTGCCCAAGTACCGATGTGCCGGGGCAGCCCCCGGCACGCCGTTCGATGTCTTACATCTTGCAATCAGCAGCGTAGACGTCAGCATGGTTCTCAAGTGCAACGCCGATGATCTTGTTGGTGAACACGTCGCCCTCTTTGACAACCTCGCGGGCGTAGATTGTTTGGATAGGGTGGTGGTTCGGGCCGAATTTGAAATCACCACGGGTACTGTCGAATTCCGCAGCCCGCAATGCCTCGCGGAAGGCATCGGCGTCAGACACCTCGGCCTTGTCCAATGCCGACAGGATCAGGTTCGCAGTGTCGAAACCTTGGCTTGCGTAAAGTGACGGCAGACGTCCGAATTCCGCCTGGAAGCTTTCGACAAAGGCCGCGTTGGTCGGGTTGTCGATGTCCTTGTTCCATTGGCTGGTGTTCACGACACCAAGGGCCGCATCACCAACCGCTTGAAGGATGCCTTGATCAAAGCTGAAAGCCGGGCCGACGACCGGCAGGTCGACTCCGCTGTCCGCGTATTGCTTGAGGAAGGAAATTCCCATTCCGCCGGGCAGGAAGAAAAACACGCTGTCCGCACCCGACGCCCGGATTTGTGCGATCTCGGCGGCGTAATCTGTCTGGCCAAGTTGGGTGTAAACCTCACCCGCCAAGTCACCCCCGAATGTTCTTTTGTACCCGGTCAATGCATCCTGGCCTGCAGGATAGTTCGGCGCAAGGATGAAGCTGTTGGAATAACCCGCCGAATTGGCATACGCGCCTGCTGCTTCGTGCAGGTTGTCGTTCTGCCATGCGACGTTGAAATAGTTCTGGTGGCAGCCTTGCCCTGCCAGCGCCGATGGGCCTGCGTTGGGAGACAGGTAGAATTTTCCCTGTGCGGTGACGCTCGGGATGACGGCCATGGCAAGGTTCGACCAGATGATCCCGGTCAGGATATCGACGCGTTCGGATTGCACCATTTTGTCGGCCAATTGCACGGCAATGTCCGGCTTTCGCTGATCATCCTCGATCACGACTTCGATGTCGTCGCGTCCCGATTGTGCAATGGCCATCATGAACCCGTCACGCACATCGATGCCAAGACCCGCACCACCTCCTGATAAGGTTGTAATCATGCCGATTTTGGTTTCGGCAAAGGCAGTTGTCGCGCCAAGTGCAAGGGCCGCTGTGGCCATCAGAAGCTTTTTCATCTGGTTCTCCCCGTTGTTGTCGTCTCGTTGACCGATGTGTTGTGTCCCGCCGTGCCGACCGGATATCTTTGGCCCAAGACGTTTTGTCTTTGAATGTGTTGAACAAAGCGGTCCGAAAAACAAGAGAGCCATGGGATTTATGCACAGGTGTTTCAGGGTGTCTTGGCCCAAAAGCCAAATTTCACCAATTGATAAAAATTTTACATCATGCCCGCTGGATGCTTAGCTTTGCTTTCAGACCAGTTGCTGAATTTTCAAATGTCAGTCCCCCATTGTGCAAAGCTGCGATGGTTGCCACGATTGAAAGACCCAGCCCATGGCCATCTATATAACTGGTATTCTCGCCACGTTCGAAAGGGGCGATCAGGGCTTCAACATGTTTTGCCTGCGTCTCTGACCCTTCGTCCTCGACCACGATGGTGGCCGTCTGAGCGTCGGTTTCGATCGCCACGCTGGCGCTGCGACCGTATTTCAGCGCGTTATCGATCAAATTTGTTATGGCGCGTTCCAAGGCAATCGGGCGGCCATTGATGATGACTTGCCGTCCGGTGCTGACCACGCTTTGGCCTTGCCGTGACATGAAAAGAGATCGTCCACCCTGCACCACAACGTCCCGAGGGGGCACCAAAGTCACTGGATCCCCGACGTCCTGGTAGTCGAAAACAATGGTTTCAACGAGAGAATTGAGCGACAGTTTACGCGGTGCCTCAGCATTCATCTCGGCACGGGTGTAGGTCAGGGCGCTTTCGATGATGCCGGTCATTGAGTCGATGTCGGATTCCAGCTTGCGGCGCAATTCGTCGTCTTTGATCAAGGCAGTCCGCAGTCGAAGGCGCGTAGCGGGGGTGCCAAGGTCGTGGCTCACGCTCGATAAGACAGCGGCGCGGTTGGCAAGTTGTTTGCGTTCGGCCTCGAGAAAAGTATTCAGGGAATCCACGATGTCCCTCAATTCGCTCGGTCCCGTTGTCTCATAGCTGTCCGGCCCCCCAAATCGGCGATTGCGAAACGCCTGCGCAAAGGCATCGAAAGCCTGAGTCGTGTTTCCGATCAGCGTGACCAAGGCCGCCATTGCCAGCAGCGCCACGAGAACTGCCATCAGCCGCATGTCGCGCGGGGCTGCGTCGCAACCCCAGATCGCGCTACCGTCCACCTGCTGCCAAGGTCCATTGCCATATCGCGCCAACAGAATCGGGTCGCTGCAATAGGTCGCAAACAGCCGGGTCAGCGCTGCCAGCTGTGCCGAAGCGGTGGGCACTGCGTCGGCTTGAATGTCTGCAACTGGGTATCGCAATACGTCCGACACAGCGCCAATTCGCAACCCGCCTTCATTGTTTTGCAGCGATAAAACCGTGATATATGCGGGCTGTGGCATGCCTGAAATGCGTTCGAATTTGCCGGTTTCCGCCAGCACGGCATCTGCCGCTGACAAGCGGGTGACTTTCAGATCGGGGTGCGTGTCTTGGCCTGTCCGCAACGCTTCGTAGGTCAGCAGTCCGGCAGTTTGCGCCGAGGCAAGATGGTCAGTCCAAGATTGCGACGACCTGAGCCACAGAAGTGTTGCAACCGACGCGGACAGCATCGCGATCGCCACCCAGATCAGCGCGAGGCTGCGCAGCCGGAACCCGCGTTTCAACAGTCAGACTCGGCGGTCACGTCTACGGCAAAGACATAGCCGGTTCCGCGTTCCGTGCGGATCATGTCCGGTGCCTTAGGATCGGTTTCGATCTTGGACCGCAAACGGCCAATCAGAACATCAATGGCCCGGCCCGTGGCCTCGGGTTGGTCCTGATCTCCGGTCACATCCAGTGCGGTCGCGATTTCCTGCCGTGTCAGCGGGATATGCGGATTGGCGAGTAGAACCTTAAGAAGTGCAGTTTCCCGTCGCGACAGCGTGACCTGATAGCCGTCGGGTGAACGAACCTCGTCCTGCTTGCCGTCATAAACCCAGCCACCAAAGCGGAAAGTCTGGATGCGCCTCCGGTAGATCAGTGAGGACGACCGCCGCGCGCGGGACAGAACCGCGCGCACCCGTGCGAGCAGCAGTTCCGGATTGAAGGGTTTGGCGATGTAGTCGTCTGCCCCGGTCTCGTAACCCGCCATGCGCTGGTGATCGGCAGAGAGGGCAGAGACCATGATGATCGGCACATCATGATCGCGTCGCAAACCTTGGCAGATCTCCAACCCGCTTTCATCGCCAAGCATGACATCCAGTAAAATAAGGTCTATCCGACCGTCTTCTAGATGACGGTGTACGTCGGCTTCGGTTGCGGCGGGCAGGGCGATGCACCCATGCTGACGCAGATATTGGCACATCATCTGGCGCATGTCCGGGTCGTCATCGACGACTAGAAGCCGTGGAATCGCCATCTGATGTTCTCCTCCCATCGCGGCGCGTCGGTGCCGTGGTTCGTCCTCTTATGTAACAACAGGAAACGAATTCTCGTCCAGTGTAACAGCGTGTAACGAGAGCCGCGAAAATCTGCACGCCGTTTCTGAAAACCCGCCATGACGAGATTGCAATACTAGGGGGGATTTCGCCAAACATAAGCACCTGATGCCAGAACTGGCACAGATTTTGGGAGGACTACACAAATGAAATCCGTATTTTTTGGCGCTGTCTCCGCCACCGCTCTGATCGCATCCGCAGTATATGCCGAACCCCAGGCAGAAGTTCTGCATTGGTGGACATCGGGCGGCGAAGCGAAATCCGTCGCAGTGCTGCAAGAAGAATTCGCCTCAAAGGGTGGTCAGTGGACCGACATGCCTGTCGCAGGTGGCGGCGGTGACGCGGCAATGACCGCTTTGCGTGCCCGCGTCCTGTCTGGAAACGCCCCGACCGCCGTGCAGCTTAAGGGCCCGGCGATCCAGGAATGGTACGAAGAAGGCGTGCTGGCCGACATTTCGTCCGTTGCCGAAGCGCAGGGCTGGGCAGACGTTCTGCCCGCGTCCATCGCAGGCCACATGAAGTGCGAAGGCACGTGGTGCGCAGCACCTGTAAACGTTCACCGCGTTGACTGGATCTGGGCGAACGCAGATGTTCTCGAAGCCAATGGCATCGAAATGCCGACCACATGGGACGAGTTCAACGCAGCGGCTGAAAAGCTGCAGGCGGCTGGCATCATCCCACTGGCTCATGGCGGTCAGGCTTGGCAGGACGCAACCGTTTTCGAAGCAGTCGCACTTGGTGTTCTCGGGGCTGACGGTTTCCGTAAGGCGTTTGTCGATCTCGACATGGACACGCTGAAGTCCGACGAGATGAAGGCCGTCTTCGACCAGATGCGCACCATGCGCGGCTACGTCGATGACAATTTCTCGGGTCGTGACTGGAACCTTGCCACAGCGATGGTCATGAACGGCGAAGCCGCGTTCCAGATCATGGGCGACTGGGCCAAGGGTGAATTCATGGCGGCTGGCAAAGTGCCGGGCGAAGACTTCCTCTGCGCGTCCGTTCCCGGTGACGGCTTCCTCTACAACGTGGACAGCTTTGCCATGTTCGACGTGGACGGCGACGACAAGAAAGCTGGTCAGGAACTGCTGGCAGAGCTGATCGTCGGTCAGAACTTCCAGAAGGTGTTCAACCTGAACAAAGGCTCCATTCCAGCACGCGTTGACGTGTCTCTGGAAGAGTTCGACAGCTGTGCGCACCTGTCCGCGAAGGACATGGGCGAAAGCTCGGACAACGGCTCGCTTTTGCCCAGCTATGCCCACGGCATGGCGCTGCGCGGCGCGCAGTCCGGTGCGATCACTGACGTTGTGACGGCGCACTTCAACTCCGACATGTCCTCGGATGAAGCTGTGAACATGCTGGCCGACGCAGTCGCAAACAGCATGTAAACGCAATCTCCCGCCCCAAAGCACCCGCTTGGGGCGGGACTTTCAGGGACAGATCCAATGACCAAGTGGCTTGAAGAAAACACGCCCAAATTGGTACTGGCGCCC
>JANSYF010000079.1 GCA_024742575.1 Paracoccaceae bacterium
CGCTTTGACGCCACCAAAGCACAGCATGGATTCCGACCCACCGGTGATCATCACAGGCGACAGCCCGCCATGCACCATCTGGAAGGCTTGAGACATTGCGTGGTTCGACGAGGCGCAGGCGGTGGAGACCGTAAAGCTTGGACCTTTGAGGTTGAATTCCATCGACACATGGGAAGCTGCGGCATTGTTCATCAGTTTGGGCACCACAAACGGGTGGACCCGGTTCTTGCCCTCTTCGTAGACGCTGCGGTAATTCTCATCGAGCGTTGTCATACCGCCGCCGGAATTGCCCAACACGACGCCAGAGCGGGCGGCCAATTCGCCCGAAAACTCCAGCCCCGCCTGTGACAGCGCCTCGCGGGCGGCGATCAGTGTGAACTGGGTGAACCGATCATAGAGCGACAATTGCTGGCGGTTGAAATGCGCGGTCTCATCAAAATCATGCACCTGCGCGCCAATCTGGATGGCCAGCCGTTCCACATCGCGGAACTGCAAGGTGCCGATGCCACAACGCCCCTCGCGCATCGCCTCAAGCGTGTCAGGCACGTTCAAACCCAGCGCGTTGACACTGCCCGCCCCGGTGATGACAACGCGCTTCATCGCGGATCAGCCCTTTTGCCGGGCGATCAGCCCTTCCACTCCGGCCACCACCGTCGCCACTGACGAGATGTCGAAATCGCTGCTTTCCGGCTCATTGGCGTTGAACGGCACTTCGATATCGAAGGCTTCTTCCAGAGCGAAGATGCATTCCACCAGACCCATGCTGTCGATGCCCAGGTCCTGCATTGTGTCACTTAAGGTCACATCTGACGGCTCAATCATGGCTTGTTCGGCAATGATGCGAATGACCTTGTCTTGCACGTTCATCTGCGGTCCTCGGAGGCTGTTTCGGTCCGGCCTGTGATTTAGTCGCTCGGGTCGATCTTTGAAACCGCTTTCTTAAGGCGGGCCACATCGGTCAGCAGGCGCGGCAAGCGCCGAAGCTGTTTGTAAAGCTCAAGCTGCGTGTCCATCTTCATCGCCGGATAGCCCAGCATCACCCGGCCAGAAGGCACGTTAGAGAGCACTTTGGTGGCGCCCCCGGTGATCACATTGTCGCCGATAAAGAGGTTGTCGCTGACCCCGGTCTGGCCGCCCAGAACCACGTTGTTGCCGATGCGGCTTGACCCGGCGATACCCACCTGTGCGCAGATCAGGCAGTCATTGCCGATCACCACGTTGTGGCCAATCTGGGCAAGGTTGTCGAACTTGCAGCCGTTGCCGATGCGAGTTGCGCGGACAGTGCCCCGGTCGATACAGGAATTCGCGCCAAGTTCCACATCATTGCCGATCACGACACCACCCAGCGAATGGATGCGCGCATAGCTTTGCGCCGTAGCGCCCGCCTGATCGCCCAGTGTTTCGCGGACCTTTTCGGCCGCCGACGGTTCGGGCGTGACAAAGGAAAAGCCATCAGCCCCGACCGTCGCGCCGAAATGCGCGATAAAACGGTCGCCGATGGTAACGCCGTGGCCGATCTTTACGCCGGGATGCAGTAACGCGCCCTGCCCGAGTGTCGTGCCCTGCCCGATAAACACCTGCGCGCCGATCATCGACCCTGCGCCGATTTCGACCCCTGCGCCAATAACTGCAAACGGGCCGACGGACACGCCCTCGGCCAGCTTCGCTGTCGGGTCGACAAGGGCAGTTTCATGAACGCCCGTTGCATAGCCAGCCCCTGCGTCCATCATCGCTGACAGGCCGGACATGGCATAACGCGGACGGGGCGACATCAAGGCTGCAGACAGGCCCATCGCCTTCCAGTCCGCCCCATCCCACAGCATTGCCGCGCGGGCCTTGCCTTGGGAAAGCTGTTCGGCAAATTCGGGCTTCATCGCCAATGCGAGATCGTTCGCCGTGGCCTGTACCGGTTCCGCGACCGCGGACACAGTCAATGACGTGTCCCCTTCGGCGCGGATGCCAAGTGAGGCTGCGATGTCAGCAATGGTAAAGGGCATGAACGCCTCCGGCCTGATTGGCCAGAGGTTTAGCTGCGAATTCCCGCGATCTCCACCCCTGCCGCACGCAAGGCATTCCAGACATCCGCATCGCGCCCGTAGACGTCGCGGCGATATTGGGTATGGCCCTTGGCGTGAGTGAAAGCCGTGCGGTAGATCAGGTGCACCGGGACGGGCTGCTCTAGATTGACCCGGGCCTCGGAACCGGTACGCAGGCGTGACTGGAAAAACCCGACCGGATCGCTGGTTTGTAGCGCCAGCAACGCATAAGCAAAGTCATGCGGATCGTTCAGGCGCACACAGCCATGGCTGTAGGTGCGCACCTCGCGCGAGAACAGGCTTTTTGCCGGGGTGTCATGCAGATAGATGTTGTACTTGTTCGGGAACATGAACTTTACGCTACCCAGCGCATTTCTTGGACCGGGGCGTTGGCGCATTGAAAACGGGAAGCTGCGTTCGGTATATCCGGCAAAGCTTCGGCCCCTGCTGACCACACGCCCACGGCTGTCGACAATGTCCAGATGCGACACCGCACCCGGGTTGCTGCGCAGCTTGGGCAAGTATTCTCCGACGATGATCGAACGTGGCACGTACCAGCTTGGGTTGATGACCATATGATCCATCTCATCCGAGAATTCTGGCGTCTGACGGTCCAGATCCTGATGGCCGACGACCGAGCGGGTTTCAAAGGTCAGCTTGCCATGGTCAAAGATGCGCGCGTTGAAATCCGTAAGGTTCACGAGGATATGGCGCTGCCCCAAACCGCCCGGCATGTTGATCCAGCGCTCGCGCTCCATTGCCACGATCACCGATTTCAACCGATCCTGCGGGCCCTTGTTGATCTCGTCAATCGTGGCACCACCCGCCACGCCATCCACTTCCAGCCCGTGGATTTCTTGGAACTGGCGAACCGCGTCAACGATCGACGCGTCGTAACGGGCCGTCACAGTTCGATCAAGATATCCCATCGCGATCAATCGATCACGCAAGGCCACGACCCCAGCCCCCCCATCACCGGGTTCGTATTTGCCTGACGGAACAGTTGCCCCCCAACCCCCATGCGCGATGGTGTGTTCCAGGCGCATCTTGGCTTTCATCAGCCGCGCATATTCCTGCGTCTGCGGCGCAAGCGACCCAAGGAAAGCACGCGGCGTGTCAGACAACAGACCGTCAAGATAATAGCTGGTTTCCCGCAACGGGATCTCGCGCACAATCTCGCTTCGGACACTGCGCGGATTGTTGATCACACCGGTCTGTAGGTCGCGGGCAAAATCGAGATACAGTTCGGTCAGCGCAACCTCGAGAGAGCCGCGGTCAAAGCCGCTGCGCACCGATGCCATACGCGACAGTAGTGCTTCGGCGTTGTATTTGGCCGACGGCAACCCGTGATACCGCGCCATGCTCAGCGCTTCGATAAGAGCGGTGCGCCGTTCAAGATCGGCTTCTGTTCCACCCGTCCAGATCGGTTCGAACCCACGTTCGCGATAGAATGCCGCGATCTGGTCATCGCCCGAAACATTCTCGGCCACGGCCTGCTGGAATGCGGTAACCTGAACGGCACCTGCGCTTTGCGGAGCCAAATAGCTGGCTGCCACGAGGGCAATTGCCGCTGCGCTGCGCAAAAACGTCCGGTTGGTCATCAGTCACTCTCCCAAATCGCGAGATACATGCGGTTGCATGTCTATCTTTGCGCCTATGGTCTTGGTGTCACTTTAGAGTGTCCATTCACAAAAAGTTTGTTTTTGCGTTTTACCCGCGACCTGCGGCGGCGTTGCATCGCCCGTCATAGGTGTAGCGTAACTTTAACACAGTTGAGTGATTTAAGCAGAAATTTGCCGAAAACTCTTGATCTGAAATTTTTTGAGGAACTTTAGGTTTTTTTGAGATTCGGGATGTGTCATAGTCTGCGCACGATAGGCATTCGGCAGGTTCGTGGAACGACGCGAGCGACTGTTAAAGTGAAAAACGGAACAGGCACTTTTAAATGACTGATACGGTATCCGGCGGCTTCACGCGTCGTGGTTTGCTGGCCGCCTTTGCGGCTACGACAATCACTGCGGCGCCCACCTTCGCAAATGCGGCAGGCTTCCTGCGCGGCGGGGGAGATATCCGACGGATCAAGATGTATTCCGGCCGTACCGGCGAACGGATCGACATGATCTACTGGATCGAAGGCGACTACATCAAAGACGCAGTCAAGGAAGTGCACCATTTCATGCGCGATTGGCGCACCAACGATGTGAAATCCATTGACCTGCGCACCATCGATATCATGGCAGCGGCACATAACCTGATGGATGCCTCTGAACCTTACACACTTCTTAGCGGTTATCGCAGCCCAAAGACAAACGCGATGCTACGCGCGCGCAGCTCTGGCGTGGCCAAAAACTCGCTTCACCTTAAGGGTCAGGCAGCAGACCTGCGGCTTAACTCGCGGTCGGTCAATCAGATGTACCGGGCAGCGGCTGCCTGCAAAGCTGGGGGCGTTGGTCGTTATTCGGGATCGAACTTTGTTCACATGGATTGCGGCCCGGTTCGCAGCTGGGGCCGGTAACGCTTTATTTCTTACAGTTACAAATGACAAAAGGCTGCCAAACCGGCAGCCTTTTTAGTCTTGGGTATATTCGGCGAAGGGGGCGTGTCGCCCCCTGCCCATTTAGAATGTCATCTTGTAGGTCACGGCGCCAGTGAACCCACGCGATCCGTCCAGTCCAATCGAACTGGCACCAGTCAGGCTCAGGTAGGACCCGGATCCCAACTCTTTGACCATGGAACCCGAGATGTAGCCCCAGGTTTGATCCGGGCGCGGCGCGGACACGCTGCCCAAGGTGTCAGCATTTGGCCCAAGTGATACGACAAGCGGATCATCGTTAAAGTCATGCTCAATCGAGCCACGCAGATTAAACACCACGCCGTCCATATTGGCTGGCGAGAAGAACGCAGACAAACCTGCTGTCAGGCGCTGGGACTCGTATTCGCTATCTCCGTAAGACAGGCTGGCTGCGCCGTCCGATTCCGTGAAACCATCGATCGAGACTTTTTCCCATGTGTAGTGGGCAAACGGGTTCAACCGCACCTGATCGTTCAGCGAATACAGCGCCCCGCCGCCAATTCGGGCAAATCGATAGCTGCCTTCGGTATCTGCGGTATAGGTCTCTGTCGCCGGGCCAAGAGTAAAGCTGCGGGTGATGTCATCGACATTGACCCGCCCGCCCCCGAAGGCCGCATTCACGTAATACTTGGGGGACAGGGCAATTTGCCCGAACACAACGCCAATCATCAGGTCACTGTCGAACCCGCCAGCGTTGTTGTCAAAATCGACCTCGCCGTAGTCAAGGCTGATGCCCGCGCCGATGGTGGCGTTGGGTGCTACGGCAATATCGGCACCGGCCTTGAGCACCTTCGTCGATCCTTCAAGGCCCGGTGTGACTTGCTGCGCATCACCTTCGAATCTGCCAAAATCGAGGCTTGCATAAACATCAACCTCACCCACTTCGCGGCGACGACGGTTGCCATTTTCATCCGTGGTAAGCAGCACAGTCGGATTCATCCGGTTTTCGATCGACAGTCCGTGCTGGCGCAACGCAGTCATTGTCGCCACCGAAATCGCACCGGTTTGGGTCGCTGCCTGAAGACCTGCAAAGGCGGCCTGACCAAACAGCGCGTGCGCTGACGTGGTCGGATGTACGCCGTCGGCAAAGACACGATCTTCACTGTCGGCGGAGGCATTCAAACCCTGCAAACAGCTAAGCGATGTATCCGGGCAAGCCGGAACCACAGCTGCGTTCGGCGCATTGAAACCGTACTTCACCGGGTCTGCCTGAACCGCACCCAAAAGCTTTTGGCTGTCTACGATGACCGCGCGATCACCGATGGAGGCCAGCAGCGTGCTGTTGAACGCATCCGTCAATGCGGTTTGCAGACCAGCACCTTGCGGACCCGACGAAATGCCAAAGGGCGTAGTGCCGATGTCCGGAATTGTGACAACGATCACCGACTCGGCACCGGCATCGCGCACGCGATCCACCAATCCGACAAGCTCGGTTGCCGCCTGCGCCATATTCGCTGCCGCAGTGCCCGGTGCAATCAATCCGCCGCCAACCGCGCCCGCCTGAGCAAAGACATCGTTTGCGCCGCCCCAAAGGATGACGAGGTCGTTTTCACCAAAACTGGGCCGGTCCGCCAACAAGCGATCCACCTGTTCGGCCAAAGACCGCGTTGTGATGCCCAAATCCGGGTTGAACCCAATTCCTTGCGGGTCGGTCACGCGCGATCCGCCTTCGGCATAGATTGTGCCCCCCAGCGCGACTTCGCCCTGCCCGGCCAAAGGCACCCCCGAATAAACATTCGGACCAAGGTTCAGACCAAGCTCGCGGCCCAGCACTTCGCCATAGGTCAACGACGACCCGTCAGGGGCATTGGTCAGGAACTTGTAGTTGATGACCGGTAGCGCCCCCATGCCGCCTGCGATCACAGACTGCGAATAAGCCCCGGCATCGCTAAGCGAGTCGCCAATGACGAATACATCGTCGAACCGAAGCTCTTCAGCAGAGACAAGGCCCGTAAGCCCCGTCAGCATGGTGCTCGCAAGGGCGAGTGTCTTGAACGTCATAGGTTGTCCTCCCGTCGGCGGTTTTTTGCTGCCATTTGTTGCGTCAACTGAACAGAGGCGAAGGGTCTTAAGTCAACGCCAAACTGCGTATCATTGACGAAATGACGTTAGGTGACACAGCCAAACCCGCAATCCAGATGCCCCCGACGCACTTTTCGAAAGGGACACGGACGGCGATTAGGGGGCGAGTTCTGCTGAAAACCCTTCAAGGCTTTTCTCGACCGCCGATAGGATTTCGCGGATCTGCGGCGCTTTGATGATCATCGGCGGGCAGAAGGCCATGGCATCCGTCATGTTGCGCGAAATGAGTCCGTTCTTAAGGAAATGAGCCCCCATTCCCGCACCCATCTTGCCCGGCGCGAATTCGTCAGCGCGGCCCTCGGGTGCGACAATTTCCAACGCTGCAATCAGGCCAACGCCCCGCGCCTCACCCACCAGCGGGTGATCCACGAACTCGGCCAAACCGGCCTGCAATTCTGCACCCCGCTCGGCTGCGTTGGCCACAAGATCACGCTCTTCAATAATCTTGAGGTTTTCCAGCGCCACAGCAGCACCCACAGGATGAGCACCGCCCGTGTAGCCATGACCCAGCACACCGATGCGGCCAGATTCGTCGGCAATGGGGGCATACACCTCTTCTGTCATCATGAAGGCCGAGAACGGGAAGTATGAGGACGTGATCTGTTTTGACATCGTCATGATGTCAGGCTTGATATTAAAGGTCTCGCAGCCGAACATCTTGCCGGTGCGACCAAAGCCACAGATCACTTCGTCGGCGATCAGTAAGATATCGTATTTGCCCAGCACCGCTTGGATTTTCTCCCAATAGGTCTTGGGCGGCACAACCACGCCCCCCGCGCCCATCACAGGTTCGGCGATGAACGCCGCAATCGTGTCCGGCCCTTCGGCCTGAATCATCGCATCAAGGTCTTCGGCGCAGCGGGTTGCGAATTGTTCTTCGCTCTCGCCGTCGCGCCCCTCGCGCCAGTAATGTGGGCAGGTGGTGTGTAGGATGCCGTCCAGCGGTAAGTCGAAG
Source organism: Paracoccaceae bacterium (assembly GCA_024742575.1). GTDB lineage: Bacteria > Pseudomonadota > Alphaproteobacteria > Rhodobacterales > Rhodobacteraceae > Marivita. The sequence goes on from JANSYF010000079.1 coordinate 7,646, forward strand.
GATTTGTGGTTGTAGGGCAACCCGGTCATTGACGCAGAAGCGATTGTCACCCCGTGATAGCCGCGAATGCGCGAAATCACCTTTTTCTTTTCCGGTTTGCCAAGGCTGTTCGAGCGATACCAGAGCATCTTGAGAATCGTGTCATTCGCCTCGGACCCGGAATTGGTGAAGAACACCTTGCTCATTGGCACGGGCGCCATGCCGATCAGCTTTTCCGCCAGATCGATCGCAGGCCCGTGCGAACGGTGTGCAAAGTTGTGGTAATAGGGCAGCTTTTGCATCTGCCGTGTTGCGGCATCGATCAGACGCTGTTCGTTAAAGCCTACAGCAACGCTCCACAGACCGGACATACCTTCGATGTATTTGTTGCCATGGGTGTCGAACACATGAACACCCTCGCCCCGGTCCATGATCAACGGACCGTTTTCTTCGTGCAGACGGGCGTTGGTGTAGCTGTGAAAGTGGTAGGCGATATCGCGGGCTTCGTCGGAATTCGGGCGCAGGTCCATGGGATACATCTTTCGCAATGTCGGTGAGTCTCGTGAACCAGCTAAAGGCTTCCGGACTGGCGTGGCAAGGGGGCACGGGACATGCTAGCCCTGACAGACCGTCCAAGACCAACAAGAGAGAGCCTTCGTGAAAACCTATTTCGACGACCGCCAATTGGGACACAAGCCTAAGGTCTATTATCGCGGCGGCGCCCCGACGCCGCATCCCGAACAACCGGAACGCGCCATTTTACTTCGCGATATGCTTCTTGAGAATGGCTTTCCGGTTGTGGCACCGCAGGATTTTGGTGTCGCGCCGATCAAGGCAGTGCATGATCCGGATTATGTCGATTTCTTTTCCGATGCTTACGCAAGGTTCTTGGCCGAAGCCCCCGAGGGCGCGATGGGTATCCCTACACGCCACCCCGGAAACCGTCGCGGACGCTGTCCTAAGGACATCAACGGCGCGATGGGGTGGTGGATGACTGACACATCAACACCTTTGACCGAAAACACCTATGAGGCGATCTACTGGTCCGCGCAGACAGCGCTTGCCGCTGCTGAAGACGTGGTGAACGGCGCACGTGCCACCTATGGGTTGAGCCGCCCACCGGGGCATCACGCAATGAAGACTTGTTCTAACGGGTTCTGTTTTTTTAACAATGCGGCTATCGCAGCCCATCATCTACGCGGCAAATGGGGCAAGGTGGCCCTGCTGGATGTGGATGTGCATACCGGCAATGGCAGCCTTGATATTTTCTACGACCGGAATGACGTGTTCTTCTGCTCGCTCCACCCCGACCCCGCAGTCTATCCGACCTTTTATCTGGGCTACGCCGATGAAACTGGCGAAGGCGACGGCCTTGGTTTTACCCGCAATGAGGTTCTCAGCATGGGTGATGGCGAAGCCGAGGTCTTGGCAGCCCTCGACCGTGGGATCACTGCGATCGGTGATTTCGGGGCCGACGCGCTGGTGGTATCGCTGGGCTTTGACATGGCCGCTGACGACCCATTGGCGGCGGTCAATGTCTATGCCGACGGCTTCGCCGAAATGGCCCGCCGTATCGCCGCGATGGGGTTGCCTACGGTTCTGATTCAGGAAGGCGGCTACCTTGGCCCGTCATTGCGCAACAATGCCGAGGCGTTCCTGACCACCTTCCGCGACAACATTTAGAACGCGGCATAATCGCCCCATTGACGGTAGGTTGAACGGTTTGAGATGGCGCACCTGAGAGGCTTCGAACCTCTGGCCTCTGCCTTCGGAGCGGACCTAATGGGCTTTCCTAAACATGCGATAGAGCCCACTAGAGAACTATAATCATTGAATAATTATAGACACGGCCAGGTGCCGCGCCGAAAGCTCTATCCGAGAATACGCTTTGGTTTCCGGCCGCGTGGTTGCGTCCTGCTTTCGTGAAACCGGGCGCAAGAGGAGCGTTTGAGCATGCCGAAGCTCACGAAGCGATTTGTCGAAGCGGTCAAGCCGGGACCCAAGGGCACGGCGGTCTGGGATGACGAGGTGACCGGCTTCGGGCTCCGCGTCTATCCCTCTGGAAAGCGCAGTTACATCGTCCAGTACCGCGCACGAGGACGGTCCCGCCGCTATACGATCGGCCTGCACGGCGTCTGGACGCCCGAGACGGCGCGGCGGGAAGCGAAGGCCCAGCTCGGGAACGTGGCCCGAGGCAAAGACCCGGCCGAAGAACGTGAAGAAGACCGGAGGGCACTGACGGTCAAGCAGCTCTGCGAGCAATACATCGCGGATATGGAGGCCGGCCTGATCATGGTCAAAGGTGGCCGCCCTAAGAGAGCCTCAACGATCGAGATCGATGTGGGACGCATCCGTAGGCACATCATCCCCCTGCTCGGCACCCGCCGTGTCCGCGACATCACCAAGCCGGACATGAACAACCTCATGAAGGACATCATCGCTGGCAAGGCCCGCGTTGTGATGAAAACCAAGAAGCTGCGCGGCAAGGCCATCGTCCGCGGGGGGCGCGGAACGGCCATCCGCACCATGGGGCTTCTTGGCGGGATATTCTCCTATGCCGTTGAATCCGGCGTGATCGATCACAACCCGACTGACTTCTGTCAAGCACGCCTATGAGATGGGCACATCGGAATTACATCGAACCAGCATCATGATGGCAACCTAGGCGTGGACCACGGACCGAAGCATGTACCCGAAGGGCCTCAACCGAAAGCCGCAAGACAAAGCAAAACGGACAAGACGAACAAAAAGCTCCGCTTTGGCGGCTTAACTCGTTTGCCCAAATCCCTTGCCTCGGACGGCCCCGTTACCGAAGTCCTGACCCTAGAACGATCTCAATATGAATAGTCGGGGCTAGCTGATGCGGCGGCGTTTTCACCTCAGCAAGCATCTGGGCTTGCATGAACGCCGGACTGATTGCGTCCCCGATTTCGCCATTCCGATACCCGTCGCGGAGGCTGTGGCTAAACTCCGTCCCGGGAAAGCGAAACCACGGCCACCACCTGATTTGGGCAAGGCAGTCCAGTCACAGTACAAAATCGCTGCTGCTTAAGCTACCAGACCCTCCGACGAACGCGACGACGAGCGTTTCGCCAGCATAAGTGATGGTGCTTTCCTGAGAATCCGATCTGATCGCAAGGTCCCCGAAACCCGAAATACCCCACGACGAAACATCAATTCGGTCGATCCCGATTTCGAGATCGGCAACCCGATCACTCATTCCGTCCAAACTCAAGACAAAGACGTCCGCGCCGGAACCTCCTGACATAACGTCCTCGCCGAAGCCATCGGACAGGGTATCGTTTCCTTCCCCGCCGATGATGAAGTCGTCGTCGGCAAAGCCTGAAAGGCTATCGTTCCCCGCACCGCCAAAAATCAGGTCTTCCGCGATTGTTCCGTTGATCACGTTCGCTCCGGCAAGGTCGCTCAGGGTCAAGCCAGTGGCATATACCTGCCCGTCCGGTGCATCGAAATCTGGCAAGAGACCGTTCTGGAAGTGTTCCCCACCGCGATCTTCCCACCATGCAGGGGTGCTCGAATTTCGATCTACCATGACCTGCCCTCGTGGGGAGAGGCCGTCGTCCTCCAGACTTGAGTACAAATCCCAGCTTCCAAACAACGAGGGTAATCCCACATCGCCAAATTGCATGAATGGCCCATCGCCATTTGCTTGCCACGCGTCCCAAAGCTGCGCGTAGTAGGTTCCCATTTGCTCACTGTTCACAAACGTCAACAATGCGCGTTCAATCTGATCGAACTCTGGGATCCTTTCCGAGCCACCATCAGAGGTGTCCTGGTACAATCCTGGAACGTTCTGAATTATGTGCTGACCACCTTCGTACAGCTTGAACGAGATTCCAGGATAGGTTCGCGCCAGCTCTGCTGAGATCGTCTCGAACGAATCGATTGTTTCAAAAAGAGCGCCCGGATTGAACCCTTCCGGTCGCTCGACGCCAGGCAATGGCACATTGGAAATATAATCCTGCAGCCATTGCTGAATATCCACATCAGGAGAGTTGATCGCATCTGCCAAAGCCGCCGAATTCTCAGCCAGCAGCTCGATCCCGAAATAGCTGGTGCCCGCAATCGCATCAAGATGATCGGTCGGAGCGATATAAGGATCACTCTCTGTTGCGTTGGCACGCCACACTGGGGCTTGCAGTATTTGTTCCAAGAACCATTCGTCATCAATGGCTTCTTGAATACCAATGACATTGGTGACCCGAACATCTGCCTCTGCCCCAAAAACGCCGTCTATTTGTTGGGCTACCAGCGTGGCTTTCCGCGAAAACGCGTTCAATTCCGCTTCAAAATCACTGGTCCCGGGCCACATCTCAAGACCAAGTTGCCTAAAGTACGTGGCTTCTTCGAACAATCCGTTCCATACTTCATTCGAGAGTTCAAAAGTGACCTTAAGCCCAGGGTCCAAATTGTCCCTGATATAGGTTGCAAGTGGCGTCACATAGTCAAGGCCGCTGCCATCATCTGCCAGAAGCGCTCTGTGTGGGATATTGACCCACATGTCTGCCCCAAGAATATTGGCGACCTCAACGCTGATTTCGATGGGCACACCTTTATCAGACCAATTTGCGTCGTCGATCGTTGGTCTTTCGTCCCATGACGCAATTCTTGAGTTGTTGGTCTGCTCCCAATCCATGAAGCGCAGCTCACGCATATCTGTATTTATTTCCAGCCATTCCGGATTGTAAATGTATCCTGCGTCGAACAACTCTTGGTGTTCCGATTTCACCAGGCTTATGTTTCGGATATGATTGCCTTCGACGCCACTGGTATTGGCGTCAAATATCCTGATCCAAAACATGGTCTCATCAGCGCTGTCCAAGGTGAACACAATTTCACCCGGATTGTTGGATACGACATTGGCTGATCCCAAGACCTGAATATCGCCTTCGCCATCATAGGTCAGTGTGTAGGTCCCTTGCCGTTCTGCCATGAGGGCCGGGTGGTCGGAAAATCTGGTCCAATCAAAGAAGTAGGTCGCTTCGACACCCGGAATGCTTGGTACTTCTCTCGCCCAGCCATTTTCATCCAGATAAACTGACCCATCAAATGATGGATCATTGTCCTCAGAAGGTTTGAAAACACCTTGTGCCGTTTTCATGAGGTCGATGAAGGCAAACTGGGTTCCGAACGGTATAACACCGGTCAATCCGATTGCCAGGGATGGATCCGTCAGTCCTTGCAACGCCGACGCGTCTGAATTGTCACCGGAGGTGTCGACAGGTCGAGGATTTTCAACCGGAGCAGGCGTTTCACCAGAGCCAGGGGTCTCATCCCCATCCGGGTTTCCGCCTGCACCGGGCTCGCCTTCAGACCCGGTATTTGACGCCGCCCCTTCGCCAGCGACACTGACGTTTGCAACCGCCGTTGCTGTCTCACCCGTAAGCGTGTCGGTGACCGTGTAAGAAATGCTGAACTGGCCGGTTTGCCCATCTCCCAGATCACTATAGGCTCCGTTCAGGTCTGCGCCGACGTAGCCCCAACTGGTCAGAATCAAGTCGACACCGTTGGGAAGGCGCAAAACAGTGTCTTCGTCGGGAGCAATGGTCACGCCTTGAACTTCAGTGACAACGAGACTCCGATCCGTCCCGTCGTCATTGTCGAGAAGTACGCCCAACGCGTCGTACTTGGGATGGCTCTCGGTTGTTGAAAAACTGTCATTGACGGCAAAGCCTGTTGGCATGTCATCCGCCGGATCGATGCCAAGTGTCAGCAGGGCTGTGTCGACCTTATCCTGTATGACGGAAAAATCCGGGTCTGTGGTTGCACCGCCAATGATGGCTTCAATCATCTGACCTGTGCTGACCCCACCGCTCTGATGTCATTTTTCAAGGGTTTTTTCAGCCATTTTGGGACGCCAGAGCGTTTTTTGCATTGTGGGCCCCCAAAGGAGGGCGCAAGGTCTGAAGACGTCGGTGAACAAGCTCTGATGCGCGGATTGGATACCGC
>JANSYF010000061.1 GCA_024742575.1 Paracoccaceae bacterium
GGAAAACTTCTTCCTCTTCGGCCTGACCGCACAGGAAGTGATGGAGCGCCGCACGCATCACGGCTATTCCCGCGCCGCGATCGAGGCCAGCCCGCGTTTGCAACGGGTGCTTGGCCAAATCGCCGAGGGGCGTTTTGCACCACATGACCCAAGCCGCTATCATGGGCTTGTGGGGATGCTTTATGACCATGACTATTTCCTCGTGACCTGCGATTTCGACAGTTATTTCGACACGCAGCGCCGCGCGGACACCGCCTATCGCAACCCGGCGAACTGGGCCGCGATGGCGCTGGTGAATACTGCCAGCATGGGCTGGTTCTCGTCCGATCGGACGATCAAGGGCTATGCCCGCGATATCTGGGGGGCAAAGAGCGTGACCCAGGCCAAGCTTGAGAAATCGGCATGACAAAGCCGATGCCTTTGATCGACGCGGACACCGCACAGGCGATTGCGCAGGGTCGGCATGGCGATCCATTCGCCGTTTTGGGCTTGCACGAGGTGGATGGCGCGCTGGTGATGCGGGCGATGCGACCCGAGGCGGACAGCGTAGAGGTAATCGACGCCAAGACCGGTCGGGCGCTGGTGACGTTGGAGCGGGTGGCCGATGGTCTGTTCGCAGGCGTGATTCCGCGCCGGAAAAAGCGGTTTGACTACCATCTGCGCATGACACGCGGCAGCGATTTCTGGGAAGAACAGGACGCCTATGCCTTCGGCCCCAAGCTGGGCGAGATGGACGAGTATCTTCTGGGCGAGGGCACACATAACCAGCTTTGGGATGCCGTTGGTGCGCATGTCTGCACACACGAAGCCGTAGACGGCACGCATTTCGCGGTTTGGGCGCCCAATGCGCTGCGTGTGTCCGTCGTGGGCGATTTCAACGGCTGGGATGGCCGTCGCCACGTGATGCGCCGCCGGGGTGCCACGGGCGTGCACGAGATTTTCCTGCCCGGACTGGGCGATGGCAAGGTCTACAAGTACGAAATCATCGACGGCGCGGGCAACCTACTGCCGCTCAAAGCCGACCCGGTGGGGTTTGGCGCGGAACTGCCCCCTGCCACGGCGTCGGTCGTTCGCGACTTGCGAGGGTATGAGTGGTCGGATTCGGGCTGGCTGTCCAAGCGCGGGGCAAAGCACAAGATCGACCAGCCGATGTCGATTTACGAGGTGCATCTGGAAAGCTGGCGGCGTGTGCCGGAAGAGGGCAACCGCTCTCTGACCTATCTTGAACACGCGTCGATGCTGGTGGACTACGCCCGTGACATGGGCTTCACCCATATCGAACTGACGCCCGTGTCCGAATACCCGTTCGGCGGGTCTTGGGGCTATCAACCCGTGGGTCTTTTTGCGCCGACATCCCGTTTTGGCACTCCGCAGGAGTTTCGCGCCTTTGTCGATGCCTGCCACAAGGCGGGCCTTGGCCTGATCATCGACTGGGTGCCGGGGCATTTCCCAACCGACCAGCACGGTTTGGGCCAGTTCGATGGCACACCGCTTTATGAACATGCCGACCCGAAAGAAGGCTTCCACCCCGACTGGAACACGCTGGTCTACAACTATGGCCGAACGGAAGTGCAGAACTTTTTGATCGCCAACGCGAAATTCTGGTTCGAGGAGTATCACATCGACGGGCTGCGCGTGGATGCCGTGGCCTCTATGCTCTACCGTGATTATTCGCGCAAAGAGGGCGAATGGGTCCCCAACCAGCATGGCGGGCGCGAGAACCTTGAAGCCATCGCCTTCATGCAGCGGATGAACGAAACAGTCTATGCCGCCGATGACAGCATCCTGACCGCCGCCGAGGAAAGCACCGCTTTTCCGGGTGTCAGCGCGCCTACCGATACGGGCGGCTTAGGCTTTGGCTTCAAGTGGAACATGGGGTGGATGAACGACACCCTGCGCTACATGGCCGAAGACCCGATCAACCGGAAATACCACCACGACAAGATGACCTTTGGGCTGCATTACGCGTTCTCAGAGAACTTCATCCTGCCAATTTCCCATGACGAAGTCGTGCACGGCAAAGGGTCGATGCTGGGCAAGATGCCGGGCGACGACTGGCAGCGCTTTGCCAACCTGCGCGCCTATTACGGGTTCATGTGGGGGCATCCCGGCAAGAAGCTGTTGTTCATGGGCTGCGAATTTGCCCAAGGCGGCGAATGGAACAACGAAACCAGTCTGGACTGGCATCTTTTGGACCATGCGCCGCACAAGGGCATGCAGAGCCTCGTGCGCGATCTGAACATGCTCTACCGCACAACGCCCGCGCTCTATGAAAAGGACACGTCGCAGGATGGCTTCCGCTGGATCGACGGCGGCAATGCGGCGGATTCGGTGTTTTCTTGGGTGCGCTACGGCAAAGAGGGCACGCCGCCGGTTCTGGTGGTCGCGAATTTCACACCGGTGCCGCGCACCAATTACCGCATTGGCGTGCCACATACGGGCCATTGGGCGGAAAGGCTGAATTCGGACGCCGCGATCTATGGCGGTACGGACACAGGCAATCCGGGCGGTGCTGACGCAAAAGAGATGTCGATGCACGGCTGCCCATATTCGATCGAGATCACCGTGCCGCCGCTGGCGACCGTGTTCTTTCAACTGTCAAACAGCTGAGGGCGCAGATGACAAAAAGGGGGAGGAAAGACATGAGAGAAGACAGGTTCAGCCTGGCGCAGCAATCCATGGCGTTCATTCTTGCGGGGGGCCGGGGGAGCCGCCTGAAGGAAATGACCGACATCCGCGCCAAACCCGCCGTCTATTTCGGCGGCAAGACACGGATCATCGACTTTGCCCTGTCCAACGCGGTGAATTCCGGCATCCGGCGCATTGGCGTGGCCACGCAATACAAGGCGCATAGCCTGATCCGGCACATGCAGCGCGGCTGGAGCTTTTTTCGTGCCGAACGCAACGAGTCGCTGGATATTCTGCCCGCCTCGCAGCAGATCAACGAAGACAACTGGTACAAAGGCACCGCCGATGCCGTGACCCAGAACATCGCGATCATTCGCGGATACGGTCCGAAATACGTGCTGATCCTTGCGGGCGACCACATCTACAAGCAGGACTATTCCTTCATGATCGAAGAGCATGTCCGCTCTGGCGCAAAGGTCACAGTTGGCTGCATCGCCGTGCCACGCGAAGAGGCCAAGGGTTTTGGCGTCATGCATGTAGACGACAATGACAAGATCCTTGATTTCGTGGAAAAACCTTCCGACCCTCCAGCGATGCCCGGTGACGAAACCAAGTCGCTGGCCAGCATGGGCATCTACGTGTTCGAGGCAGAATACCTTTACGAGATCCTCGAAAAGGACGCGGAGAACCCCAACTCGGAAAACGATTTCGGCAAGGACATCATCCCAGCCATCGTGGCGACCGGTGGCGCACGGGCGCATCCGTTCAGCCGATCCTGCGTGATGTCGGGGCTTGAGACCGAGCCCTATTGGAAAGACGTGGGAACCATCGACGCCTATTGGCAGGCCAATATCGACCTGACGGATTTTGAACCCGCGCTGGACATATACGCCACCGACTGGCCGATCTGGACATATTCCGAACTGGTTCCACCAGCCAAGTTTATCCACAACGAAGAAGGTCGTCGCGGACAGGCGGTGTCGTCGATGGTATCGGGTGGATGCATCATCTCGGGGTCGTCACTTTATCGGTGCCTGTTGTTCACGGGCGTGAAGACCCATTCCTATTCGCAGCTCGAAGGTGTGGTCGCCCTGCCCTATGCCGAGGTCGGTCGCCGCGCCTATCTTAAGAACGTGATTCTGGATCGGGGTGTGAAAATCCCGCCGGGCATGATCGTGGGCGAAGACCCCAAGGAAGACGCCAAACGCTTCCGCCGGACCGAAAATGGCATCTGCCTGATTACACAAGCGATGATCGACAAACTGGGTAAGTGATATGAACGTCCTGATGGTGGCTTCGGAATGCGCGCCCTTCGTGAAAACGGGGGGACTGGCGGATGTGGTCGGTGCATTGCCCGCGGCATTGGCGCGGTTGGATGTGGACGCACAGGTGGTCTTGCCTGCCTATCCTCCGCTTTTTCCGTTGCTACCCGAAGGGATCGAGGTCGCCCGCTTTGACGGCCTGCCCGGCGGACCCGGCCGCATAGTCAAGGTCACGGCACAGGGCATCACGCTTTTGCTGCTGGACGCACCGCAACTGTTCGACCGTCCCGGCGGGCTGTATGTCGATGAAAACGGCAAGGATTGGCCCGACAACCACCTGCGCTTTGGCGCATTGTCGATGGTCGGTGCCCGCATCGCAATGGGAGCCATCGACGGCTACCAGCCGGATGTCCTGCACGCCCATGACTGGCAGGCGGCCCTTGCCCCGGTCTATTTGCGTATGGCCGGACGCGACACACCGCGGTCGATCATCACGATCCACAACATCGCCTTTCAGGGACGGTTTGGGCCGCAGGTTCTGGACCGTTTGCATCTAAAGACCGACTGGTTTCACCCCGAAGGATTGGAGTTTCACGGCGATCTAAGCTTCCTTAAGGGTGCTTTGATGTTCTCCGACCGGATCACAACGGTCAGCCCGACCTATGCGCGCGAAATCCTGACTCCGGAGTTCGGCATGGGTCTTGAGGGCGTGTTGCAGGCGCGGGCGTCGGTTCTGAGCGGTGTGCTGAACGGGATCGACACAGACGCATGGAACCCTGCCGATGATGCCGCTTTGGTGGAACCGTATGAGGCAAAAACGCTAAAGCGCAAAGCGGCGAACCGAACCGCGCTGAGTGATCGGTTGGGTCTGGACACCAACAGTGCGGGTCCGCTGTTCTGTGTTGTCAGCCGCCTGACCAACCAAAAAGGTTTGGATGCTTTGCTGGACGCCGTACCGCATCTGGTGGAACGCGGCGCACAGCTTGCCGTTTTGGGCACGGGGCAGCCCGAACTTGAACAAGGCTTCCGCGATGCGGCACAGGCCCACCCGGGTCAGGTGGCCACTCATATCGGTTATGACGAACCACTGTCGCATCTGTTTCAGGCGGGCAGCGATGCGATTCTGATCCCGTCACGGTTCGAACCCTGTGGTCTGACGCAGCTGTACGGCCTTCGCTATGGCACACTGCCTGTTGTCGCCCGTACCGGAGGTCTGGCTGATACGGTAATCGACGCCAATGTGGCTGCGATCCTTACAAAGGCTGCAACCGGGTTCGTCTTCACAGATGTGAGTGCCTTCGGGATTGCGCAGGTCATCGACCGTGTGATCGACGCCTATGCCGATCCGAAACTGTGGCAATCCATGCAACGGGCCGCTATGCGTCACCCCGTGAGTTGGGACAGTTCTGCCCAAACCTATCGTGACCTTTACACCGAACTTGTCTGATGACCTATCACGCCACCGTTTCAGCAACGCTTGAACCCGGCTCGCCGTCGCGATTGGGTGCGCATTTCGACGGCGCCGGAACGAATTTCGCGGTGTTTTCGGAACATGCGCAACAGGTGTTCCTGTGCCTGTTCTCGTCAGACGGTACGCGGGAAGAAATGCGCATGCCTCTGCCCGAGCGCACCGGTGCGGTGTGGCACGGGTATTTGCCGGGTGTGAAGCCGGGTACATTGTATGGCTACCGCGCGTCGGGGCCTTATGCGCCTGAGTCGGGGCATCGGTTCAACCGCAACAAACTGCTGATCGACCCCTACACGCGCGAGTTTCACGGCAGTTTTACCGATCACACGGCGACCTTTGGCTACCAGCACGCCTCACCCGAGGCAGACCTGTCATTCGACAGCCGAGACAGCGCGCCGTTTGTGGCAAAGTCCGTGGTGTCGGACCCGGCGCTGTTTCCGCTGGATGCACGCCCGCTGTCCAAGGGGTGGCAGGACACGCTAATCTATGAGGCCCATGTCAAAGGGCTGACCATGCGCCATCCGGGGGTGCCCGAGGCGCTGCGCGGCACCTATGAGGGGCTGGCCTCGCCTGTCATGCTGGATCATCTGACCAAGCTGGGTGTGACGGCGGTGGAACTTCTGCCCGTGCAGGCGATCAAGTCCGAAGGTGCGCTGTCCGGGCGCGGCCTAGTGAACTACTGGGGCTACAACACCGTGGGGTTCTTTGCGCCCGAACCGCGCTATTTCGGCCCCGCTGGCGTGCGTGGCTTCCGCGCGATGGTGGACCGGTTCCATTCCGCCGGGATCGAGGTCATTCTGGACGTGGTCTATAACCACTCGGCAGAAGGCGATCACCTCGGGCCGACCTTGTCGTTTCGCGGGCTGGACAATGCGTCCTACTACCGATTGCAGGACGACGCGCCGCGCTACAACGTGAACGACACGGGCTGCGGCAATACGCTGAACGTCACCCATCCTTTTGTCACACGCATGATCCTAGATAGTCTGCGCTTCTGGGTCCAAGCGATGGGTATCGATGGGTTCCGCTTCGATCTCGCGACTACCCTGTGTCGCGAGGCCGACGGATTTGACCGCACCGGCCGGTTCATGACTGCGCTTCGGCAAGACCCGGTTTTGGCCGAGGTCAAACTGATCGCAGAACCTTGGGATATCGGCCCCGACGGCTATCAGCTGGGCGGTTTTCCGGCCAAGTTTGCCGAATGGAACGACCGCTACCGTGACACCGTGCGCAAGTTCTGGCGCGGTGATGACCACGGCGCGCAGGAACTGGGATCGGCGTTGTTGGGCACGGCCTACATCTTTGACAAACGCGGTCGCCGGGTGTGGTCGTCTGTCAATTATGCCGCTTCGCACGATGGCTACACGCTGGCCGACACAACGCAATACGAAGACCGCCACAACGAGGCGAATGGCGAAGACAATCGCGATGGGCACAAGGAAAATTATAGTGACAATTTCGGAGTCGAAGGGCCAAGCGACGACCCTGTGATCCGCGCCCAGCGCGCCCGACGACAGCGCAACATGCTGGCCACGGTCTTTCTGTCCCAAGGCAGCCCGATGCTCTTGTCTGGGGACGAGGGCGGGCACACGCAGAACGGCAACAACAACGCATATTGTCAGGACAATGAAACCACGTGGATCGAGTGGGCCTCGTTGGAGCCTGAGATGATCGACTTTACCGAAGCACTGTCGCGATTCCGGCGCAACACTCCGATCCTACGGCAGATGGATTTCCTGCACGGGGCCACCCGACCAAACGACCGACGCAAGGATGTGGAGTGGCGCGGGTTTGATGGCAAACCGTTGAACTGGGGAAACGATTCACTCGCCAGCCTGTGCTTGCACCTACGTGGCAATGCCGAAAGCGTGGTGGGCAAGGCGCTAAGTGATGAGGTGTTTTTGGCGTTCAACCGGACGGACAACGATCTGGATCTTCTGCTGCCGTCGACCGCGACCGATCTTTGGGTGCGCGAGATTGAAACCTCAATTTCTATGCAAACCGCTACGCCCATTGTAGGAGAGCGCATCACTGTGCCTGCCCATTCGGTCAGCGCCTTTGTTCTCAAGGCCGGGTCCGCAAAATGAGCAACACCGACGATGCATTGCGCGCACTGGCCAAGGCGCAAGGTATCTACCTTGATTTTTTCGACCTGCATGGTTCCAAGCACGAGGCCAGCCCCGACACGTTACGCGCCCTACTCAAAGCTTTGGGCACAGACGTGGACAGCCCTGCGATGGTGTCGGAGGCTTTGGCCCAGCAATCCGCCGCTGGTGAACCGACCGAGCTGATCGCCTTTGTCGGGGATCCCGTCACGGTACGTGCGCCCGGCTCCTGTGACTGGTCATTGCTCACCGAAACGGGTCAGGTCATGGCCGAAGGGCGCTCCACGGGCGTAATTGACCTGCCGCACCTTGGGGTCGGGTATTACGTCCTGCAGATGAGCGGCGAACACGCAGGCCAGTGCTTTGTTATGGTCCGACCGCACCGCGCGCCTGATCTGGCGTCGAAATCCCGCAATGACCGCTGCTGGGGTACGACCGGGGCGCTTTACGGTTTGCGGTCCGAGACGAATGGCGGGCTGGGTAGTTATGCCGATCTGGGCGCGGTTGCCGCGACGTTCGGGCGTGCCGGTGCGCAGTTTCTTGGGGTCAATCCGCTGCATGCGCTGGGCTGGGCGATGGAGGAGATCATCAGCCCCTATTCGCCGTCGCATCGCGGCATGTTCAACATCGACCATATCGCGATTGAGGGCGGTCTCGGGCCGACGCCGGACTCGGGTCTTATCGACTACGCCGCCTTTCGCCATCGCCATCGCGCGGCGTTGGAGGCACAGTTCAAGACACGCGACAGAGCGGCATTTACGGAATGGTGCGAAACCTGTTCAGAGGAAACCCACCAATTCGCCGAGTTCGAGGCCATCAGCGAAACGCATGGGCATGATTTCCGCACTTGGCCAGCGGCTCTGCAAACACCCGGAGCGGCGGCGCACAAGGCTGCGGGGAAACGCGCGGAGTTCCATCTGTGGCTGCAACATCTTGCCGACACCCAGATCGACGCAGCACAGCGCGACGCCTGTGGCGCCGGGATGGCGCTTGGCCTCTATCTTGACCTTGCGGTGGGTCCACGCCCCGACGGGGCAGAGGTCTGGATGAACGCAGACACGATTGCCAAGGGGGTGAGCATCGGTGCGCCCCCGGACCACCTGAGTCCCGAAGGCCAATCCTGGGCGCTGGCCGCCCATGCGCCGGGGCCGTTGGCGCGGGCACATTATGCGCCGCTCAGGTCAATGCTGCGGCGGCTGATGGCGAAATGCGGCGTGCTGCGGATCGACCACGCACTGGGACTGTTGCGCAGCTACTGGTTACCTAACGATGGCAGTCCGGGTGGATACATCACGCAACCACTGGACTCGCTTCTGGCGGTGATCACCATCGAAGCGCATCGCGCAGGCTGTCTCGTGGTCGGTGAAGACCTTGGACTGGTGCCCGACGGGTTCCGCGAGGCGATGAACGACGCCGGGCTTTACAGCTATGCGGTCTGGCAATTCGAGGGCACCCATCTGGGCGATATCCTACCCGCCAATACCCTGCCCCCCTACAGCCTTGCCTGTTTCGGCACCCATGACACACCAACGCTGAGCGGGTTCTGGCACGGCACCGACATCGAATGGTGGCAGAAGGTCGGCTGGCTGAACTCCGGTGATCGCGCCGCGCGGCATAGTCATCGGGCCAAACAACGCGCAAGCTTGCGAGACATCTGTACCATACCCAGCACAGCGCCCATTGGCGAGATCGCTGACACGATCCATCGCGGCTTGGCGCAGTCGCCCGCAGCCTTGGTATCGGTGCAGATGGACGACGTGTTCGGCGAACTTGAGGCCCAGAACTTGCCCGGCACGATCAAAGAACACCCCAATTGGCGACGTCGGCTGAGCGTACCCGTTCAGACGATGGAACAGAACATCGCCTTGCGGCATATTTCAGAAGTGATGACCGACGCCCGCGGCGCACCCGCACAATACGACGACACGGACCACCCCAAGGAGGTACCCGCATGACGATCCTGACCCAGACCTGCACCCCGTTCGAAGGCCAGAAGCCCGGCACCTCGGGTCTGCGCAAGAAAACCCGCGTTTACATGCAGCCGGGTTATGTGGAGTGCTTTGTGCAGTCGATCTTCAACGCGATTGGCGGCGTTGCGGGCAAGACGCTGGTGATCGGCGGGGATGGACGGTACTTCAACGCCGAGGCGATCCAGACGATCCTGCGCATGGCCTCGGCCAATGGCGCGGCGCTGGCGATTGTTGGTCAGGGCGGTTTGCTGTCCACCCCGGCGGCGTCGAACCTGATCCGCCAACGTGGTGCGGATGGCGGGTTGATCCTGTCGGCCAGCCACAATCCCGGCGGCATCGACGAGGATTTCGGCCTCAAGTACAACATCTCGAACGGCGGACCTGCGCCCGAGGCGATCACTGACGCCATCTTCGAGCAGACCAAGACGATCAGCAGCTACAAGACGCTGGACACGGCTGACATTGACCTCGGACAGATCGGCACGGTTGCGCTTGGTGATATGGCGGTGGAGATCGTCGATCCGGTCGAGGATTACGCTGCACTTATGGAAGAACTGTTCGACTTTGATGCGCTGCGAGCGTTGTTCGCCAGCGGCTTCACCATGAAATTCGACGCGATGCACGCGGTGACGGGGCCTTATGCCACGACCATTTTGGAAGACACACTGGGCGCACCTGCGGGGACGGTGATGAACGGTGTGCCGTCGGTGGATTTCGGCAAGGGTCATCCTGATCCGAACCCGATCTGGGCCAAGCCGCTGGTCGATCTGGTGATGTCTGAGGGTGGGCCTGATTTCGCGGCCGCGTCGGACGGGGATGGCGACCGGAACATGATCCTTGGTCGCGGCATCTATGTCACGCCATCGGACTCTCAGGCGGTACTGGCTGCCAACGCGCATCTGGCCCCCGGCTATGAGCGCGGCATTGCAGGTGTGGCGCGGTCGATGCCGACCAGTGGGGCCTGTGACCGGGTGGCCGAGGCGTTGGCGGTCGAGTGTTTCGAGACGCCGACGGGTTGGAAGTTCTTTGGAAACCTGCTGGACGCCGGGCGCGTGACGCTGTGTGGCGAGGAAAGCGCGGGCACAGGCAGCGACCATGTGCGCGAAAAGGACGGACTTTGGGCGGTGCTGCTGTGGCTCAATATTCTTGCGGTGCGGAAGATGTCAGTGAAGGACATCCTGCAGGACCATTGGCAGACCTATGGCCGCAACTACTATTCGCGCCACGACTATGAAGCCGTGGACTCGGCAGCGGCGAATGGGTTGATGGCCGACCTGACGATGAAGCTGGACTCTTTGGTCGGGCAGACCTTCGGGGCCTGCACGGTGACGATGGCGGACAGCTTTTCTTACCACGATCCGGTGGATGGGTCGGTGAGCCACAATCAGGGGCTTCGCATCAATTTCGAAGGGGGTGGTCGCGCCGTGCTGCGGTTGTCGGGCACTGGGACAGAGGGCGCGACGCTGCGCGTCTATCTGGAGCGGTATGAAACGCCCGAGGGCGATCTGAACATCGAGACACAAGCGGCGCTGAAGGACATCGCCGACGCGACGGCACTGATCAGCGGTTTGACCGAGCGCACCGGACGGACAGCGCCAGACGTCATGACCTGAGTGGGGAAGCCCCTACCCCCGCTGGACACGCAGGCGGGACGCGCGGCGGGTCAGCATTTGACGGCGGATGAAGGCCACAACGAAGAGCGCGCTGAGGATCAAGATGATCGTCGGTGCCGGCGCGCTGTCGAGAAAGAAGCTCAGGTAAGTGCCAAGCAGCATCGCCGCCATGTTGATCGCGATTGCTACCCACAGCATCGCCTTGAACTGCCGCACCAGCAGAAACGCAATTGCTCCGGGCGCGATCAAAAGACCAATGGCAAGGATCAGTCCGGCCGCGGAAAGCGTGGCCACGATGGTCAGCGACAGCGCCGTCAACATCCCGTAATGCAGCGCATTGACCCAGAGACCCGAGGCTTGTGCCTGCGCGGGATCAAAGCTGTGCAGCAGCCAGTCCTTCCACTTGAGCAAGAGCAGCCCTGCGACCAGCGCCGAGATGATACCGGCGGTCCAAAGCTCGTGCGGCTCTACCCCCAGCATGTTGCCGAAAAGAATGTGATCAAGATGGGCGTTCGTCTCAACCGAGACATAGAGCACGATGCCGAGACCAAACATACCCGAGAACACCACGCCCATCACCGTGTCTTCTTTGACCCGGCTGTTGGTGGACAGATAGCCTGTCGCCAGCGCACAGGTCATGCCCGCGGCGAACGCCCCGATGATCAGCGGGATACCAAGGATATAGGCCAGCACGATCCCCGGAAGGACAGCGTGGCTGACCGCGTCGCCCATCAGCGCCCAGCCTTTGAGCACCAGAAAGCAGGAAAGCAGCGCGGTGGGCACCGCAACCATCATCGAGATAGAGAACGCGTTTTGCATAAATGCAAAGCGGAACGGCAAAAGAAGCGCTTCAACATCCATCATGCACCGCCTTTTGCAGGATCGGCTTGCACGAGACTGTCGTTCGGCCCATCCCTCAGCGCTGCGTTCGCCTTGCGGCGCGCGGCAAGCAGGCCGTGCTGTGGGGCAAGGACAAAGACGACAAGGAAAATGAGCGTTTGCAGGCAGACGATGATGCCGCCCGTCGCGCCATCGAGGAAGTAGCTGATATAGGCCCCGGTGAAGCTGGTCACCGACCCGATGATCACGGATGTGATGATCAGACGCGGGAAACGGTCGCAGAGCAAATAGGCGGTCGCCCCCGGTGTCACCACCATGGCGATTACGAGGAACGCGCCCACGGTCTGCATTGCCGCCACAACCGAGGCCGACAACAGGATGAAGAACACCGCCTTGAGCAGTTGCGGCCGCAGGCCGATGGTGCGGGCATGGTTTTCGTCAAAGAAGGTGACCATGAGGTCTTTCCACTTGAGCAGCAGCACCGCCAGCGACACGAAGCCGATGATCGCGAGCTGCGCTGTATCCTCGGGTGTGATGGCGAGGATATTGCCCATGGTGATGGTTTGCACCGAGACTGAGATCGGGTTCACCGACACCATGAAGAGGCCCAGCCCGAAGAATGATGTGAAGATCAGCCCGATGATCACGTCAGGTTTAAGGCCCGAACGTTCCGAAAGGAACAACATCGATCCAGCCGCCAAGCCGCCCGCGATGAATGCGCCCAAAGCGAAAGGAAGGCCAAGGATATAGGCCCCCGCAACCCCCGGCACGACCGAATGGGCCAGCGCATCGCCGATTAGGGACCAGCCCTTGAGCATCAGATAAGCCGAGAGAAACGCACAGACTGCACCGACCAGTGCAGAGACCCACATGGCATTGACCATGTAATTGTAGCCGAAGGGTTCAAGCAGAAGGTCCATCACGAATTGCTTTCCGTGATCTGGGTCTTGTCGCCGTATTGGACCAGCGGGCGTTCGTCATCGGTGAAGATGGTGATCGCACGCGCGTCTTCGTCGTCGTGCAGCGCATCGCCGCCCAGCGTGAAGTGGCGCAGCACCCCGCCGAAGGCCTGTTCGAGGTTGTCGCGGGTAAAGGTGGTCTCGGTCGGTCCGTAGCTGAGCACGGTGCCTTTGACCAATACGGTCCGGTCGCAGAATTCGGGCACCGAGCCGAGGTTGTGGGTCGAGACCAGAATCACCCGGCCTTCGTCGCGGAGTTCGCGCAGGAGCGCGATGATCTGGTCTTCGGTTTTGACGTCCACTCCGGTGAACGGTTCATCCAGAAGGATGACCTGTCCGTCCTGCGCCAAGGCGCGGGCGAGGAAGACACGCTTGCGCTGACCGCCCGAGAGTTCACCGATCTGGCGGTGGCGGAATTCGGTCATGTTTACGCGGGCCAGCGCCTGATCGACCGCTGCATGATCGGCGGCTTTGGGGCGGCGCAGGAAGCCCATCTTGCCATAGCGGCCCATCATCACGACGTCTTCGACCAGCACCGGGAAGGCCCAGTCCACCTCTTCGGATTGCGGCACGTAGGCCACGAGGTTGCGGGCCAGCGCCTCTTTCACCGTCAATCCAAGGATGCGGATCTCGCCCTTGGCGGCGGGCACAAACCCCATAATTGCCTTGAACAATGTAGACTTGCCCGCACCGTTGATCCCCACAAGTGCAGTCACGGTGCCGCGCGGAATTTCAAAACTGGCGTTCCAGAGCGCAGTATGGCCGTTGCGATAGGTGACCGTTACATCCTGCGCCGAAAGCCCATCCTTGGCACGGTTGGTGGCGGTCTTGGTCTTCTGGCTCTGCTCATCGAGCATGGCGTGTCCTTGGTATTGCGGGCCGTTGGCCCGACGGTGTTGCAGGCGCGCTGCCTAACATAGGTGTGCCCGCAGCGTTTCAGCTACGGGCTTTGGTCTGCGGTTCTGAGACGCCTCAGTTGGTGACCGCGGTGCTCAGGCCTTCGGCGACCGTACGGGTCGTGACCGTCAGCAGGTCGAGATAGGTCGGAACCGGACCACCTTCCTCACTCAACGAATCGACATAGAGCACGCCGCCATAGGTGACACCCGTTTCGCGCGCGACCTGTTCTGCGGGGGCGGTGTTAACAGTGCTTTCGCAGAATACCACGGGGATGTCGTTCTCGCGGACGCCATCGATTACTGCGCGGACCTGCTGGGGCGTGCCGACCTGATCAGCATTCATCGGCCAGAGATACAGCTCTTTCAGCCCCATGTCGCGGGCAAGGTAGCTGAACGCGCCTTCGCAGGTCACCAGCCAACGCTGGTCATCGGGAATCGCGGCAACCGCCGCACGGAGAGGTTCTATCGTGGCACGCAATTCGTCTTTGTAGCGCGCGGAATTTTCCGCATAGGTCGTGGCATTTTCCGGATCCGCTTCAGCAAAGGCTTTGGTGATATTATCGATGTAGATCAGCGCGTTATCCAACCCCATCCAGGCATGCGGGTTGGGTTTTCCTTCATAGCTGCCGGACGAGATCGAAATCGGGACGATACCATCACTAAGCGTCACCGATGGCACATTTTTCAGGTTGGAGACGAATTGTTCGAACCAAAGCTCAAGATTAAGACCGTTCCACAGGATCAGATCCGCATCATAGGCTCGCACGATGTCTTGGGGCGTCGGTTCGTAGCCGTGGATTTCCGCGCCCGGTTTGGTGATCGACACCACTTCGGCCGCGTCCCCCGCTACGTTCGCCGCCATATCGGCCAAAACGGTAAAGGTGGTGACAACTTTCATCTTTTCGCCAGCACCCACTGCGCTGGCACCTACAGCCAGTACCCCCACGGACAGCAGCCCAATCAAACTTTGTCTCATTCTACGACCCTCCGTGTTGAATATGTCCGCATCTTTTTGAAAATGCAAATCACTCGCAATTACTTAATAAACTTGAACGCCCCTTCAAGAAGTAAGCGACAAAGAAGGCGATAGTGTCGCATGAAGGCGCATTGATAGCGCTTTGTTCTTAGAGGATCAGTGGTGAGCCGTGCAGGGTTCGAACCTGCGACCCACTGATTAAAAGTTAAGTGGGATATGTTCAAGATCAATGACTTAGTATATGGTTTATAAGTGAGGTATATAACTATGGTCTGGAAAGATGTCAGAGACACCATCAGCGATCAAGCTGTACAAGGGACTGTCGATCTATCGGGTATCAAAATCAAGGTTCTGGTATGTGAGGATCTGGGATCGGACACGGAAGAAATATCTGGTCAAATCCACTGGGGAGGACACAGTAATCCGTGCTCGTGAGGTGGCTCAGGAACTGGCACTGAGTTTGTTACGGTCAGAGAGGGTGACTGACACCCAGTATCAGTTCAAGACCTACGCCATCAAAATGCTCAACAAGAGCAAGCTACAAGCTGCTGATGGTGAACGAAGTATCGGCTATATGAAGTCGATCCACTGGGCAATCCAGAACGAGGATTGGGGCCTCGTAAAATGGTTTGGCCCCAAGGATGTCAGAAAACTGAGAACTCACGATTTTCAGGAGTATTTCGCTGAACTGGATCGACTTCGTCCGGGCCTATCATCTTCGACAAAGAATACCTTGATGGCGGCTTTTCGAAATGTCCTGAAGATTGCAAGGGATGAAGGAGTGATTGATGTGGTACCTGATACTCCAAGGGCAAGACAGAAGGATAATCCCCGACCATTCTTTCGGTTCCATCCTCTCGTGTCGAAAGATGAAGACATCTACAAGAAGTTACTCAACACAGCACAAGCAATGGCCAACGAACAGGTCGAGGTACGAGGAGTCACGGTAACTGACGAACTCTATGATCTGCTTTTGTTCGTGACCCATTCCTTCATCCGCCCGATCACGACAGAACTCTATGCCCTTAAACATGAAGATGTCACCGTAGCAAATGACCCCCGTCGATTGATCCTGACGATCAAAAACGGCAAAACTGGTTACCGCTCGGCAAACACGATGCCAGCCGCAGTGTCGGTCTACGATAGAATATGCCTTAGAAGTCCTCAGAGGACCGCTGGAGACTACCTTTTCCTCAACGACTATGCTAACCGTACTACAGCGTCAAAGATCGTCCAGCGGCAATTCCACGAACTTTTGGACAGGGCAAACATCCACCATGATACAGTGACAGGAAAGAAACACACACTGTATTCACTACGTCATACGGCAATTTGTATGAGACTGATCCTCAGCCACGGAAAAGTGAACATCTTCAATCTTGCCAAAAATGCCGGAACCTCAGTGGATCAAATTGAACGTTTCTATGCAAAACATTTACCACTATCGAGGGAGATGGCCATCAATCTGCAGACCTTTGGTGATCAAGAGTAAGCATCTTGTTTTTTTAACACTGAGATGCCGATTAAATATTGACAATGGGGAGCAGATGAAGACTGTGATCGTGAAGCGTCCTACACCACGAGTAGGACTGTTTGCTCTTTAGCTCAAGTAAGACAAAAAAGGGAAAGAAATGATTGTTCGTGTGGATGTCTATACTAAAGATGTTGATGCTGCTCTGTCAGCCTTTAAAACTGCATTTGAGACTGGAGCAAGTGATCTAAATCTAAATTCCTACGATGACCGGGATGCCAGAGTTGTAAGGTACTTTAATTTATCATTTGAAGCTGAACACAGTTCAAAAGCAATATCTGACCTAGACAATGGTCCATTCAATATCGACCCTGAGAAACTTAACAAATCCACAGATCCAGCAAGACAAAATTAATGCAAAAAATAATCGTCAGAAAAATCTCAATTGCTCACTTTTTTTGTACTTCTAACACAAATCCCAACCCAGAAGACTAAATTCTGATGTATTTTCCTTTATAACAGTGAACTTTCGTTTCAGCGTTCGAAACGTTCGATTTTTCTATATAAATATTTCTGCCCTAACACGGCACTGACATATTTTGAGGACGTCAAACCTGTTGAGCAACCTAGTAACTTGAATGAAACAGGGTGCAGATAATCTCAGTTAGGACCCAATAACGTATTATTATGAGACAGCAAAAGTGGATGGGCTGTTAAAAAATTTCCGTTACGATGAAGGCAATGCAACACTGCAACCTTTAATAATCGATCAAAGTCGTCCCATTGGCTGATTGGTTATACCGCTGGATATAAGCAGAACATAAAAGGAGACCGGCCAACCGCCCTTTCCTGTTGAAAATACAGGTTGTTCTAATGGGAAGTGGACAGAGGCGATATACACAAACCGTCTTGGACATACTTTACCTCTTACAAGGTGAAGTGTGTCCAAAACAAATCCACAAACACACCAATTTACAATATCAAAAGATTAGAATCATGCAAAAATGATCCTAAAAGAAAAATCCAGTCAAGCATTAATTCGTTAAAATATAGGCAAAACCACATTAATTAACAACTAGTCAAAACCAAGTTAAGTAAAGACATTATTGGCATGAACCATGGCGTACCCAGCAATAACAAAAAATAAATCAAAAAAAAATGGAGGCAACAATGCTCAGAGACTCAATCTACCCTAAGACAAAACAAGATTTAATCAAAACACTACACCACCAACGGATCTTGCAGATTGAAGTAATGGAACCCTATGAACCCATTAAAGATCAGGACTTAAACAAATTAGCTAAGACAATGTTCAATCGACCAGGGGACGTCACAATCATAATGTTACGAACACAATGATGAAATTCAAACAGTTCGTAGCTGAACAAGACAACCTCGAAGAACGTTTGGTTCGCAAAGGTGTGGTAGCAACATATGCTACTCAAGGAAAACGTCATGGTGATAAAGCCATCCAACATTACAATAACGCCAAGACAGCATTTATACCAACGGCCTGATTGTTTGACTCGCAGAGGATTCCCTTCTGCAGAAAAATCTGAATCACTGTCTTCAAACGATGGAGGCTTTGATGGCAGTTGAAATCACACGGAAAGACGTGTCGGCGGGCGATCTTCGAGCGA
>JANSYF010000101.1 GCA_024742575.1 Paracoccaceae bacterium
CATCCTGCTGCGTCAGGCGGCAGATCAGGTGATGAAGTGTTCGATGGAGCTGGGCGGCAATGCGCCCTTCATCGTGTTCGATGATGCCGATCTGGATGCGGCGGTCGAAGGTGCGATCATGTGCAAGTTCCGCAACAACGGCCAGACCTGCGTTTGTGCCAATCGCATCTACGTGCAGGCGGGTGTGTATGACGCCTTTGCGCAAAAACTGAAGGATCGCGTGTCCAAGATGAAGGTGGGCGACGGTCTTGAAGCAGGCACTGACCTTGGGCCGCTCATCAATTCCGAGGCAATCGACAAAGTACGCGAGCATATCGCTGATGCGAAATCCAAAGGGGCTGAGGTTATTCTGGGCGACGAGTCGGGTAGCAACGACGGCAATTTCATCGCGCCAACCATTGTGACCGGGGCAACCCGCGATATGGCGTTCTCGACCGAGGAAACTTTTGGCCCGCTGGCCCCGCTCTTCAAGTTCGAGACAGAGGATGATGTGATCGAACTGGCCAATGACACGATCTTCGGTCTGGCCAGCTATTTCTACGCCAAGGATCTCAGCCGCGTTTACAAGGTGGCCGAGGCGCTGGAATACGGTATCGTCGGCGTAAACACCGGCATCATCTCGACCGAGGTTGCGCCCTTCGGCGGCGTCAAACAATCTGGTCTGGGCCGTGAAGGCAGCCACCACGGCATCGAGGAATTCCTCGAGATGAAATACGTTTGCTTGAGCGTGTGATTGATTGATTGTCCGAGTGTGCGTGGGGCCTTTTAGGGTCTCACGCACAGCTAGGTTTTGATGATGGAACGGCTCTTGAGCCTGAGAGCAGAGGTCAAGTTAGTAAGATAGGCTCAGTTCATCAGGGATTTCTGCAAGCTAATACTCTATATTGTTTTGAGCCCCTCCAAGCGCGCAATTATTCTTTGAAAGTTGTCCGGTTCATGGATACCGGGCTAAGAACTCGGGCAGCTTGACCAGACAGCAAACCCTTTATCCCATCGCGCAGTTGGTGAAATCCTGGGTTTGGGTCCGACCACCAAAAGTCTGATTTGCACCGCAGCGAAGGGCCGAGAAGCGTCCAGCCAACAGACAGCTTGTTGGAACTCGCTGCGAGGTGCTGAAGTCCGAGCGGAAATGGAAACCGCATTCGGACCCCGGCCGGAAATGTAAGCATCTTTCGCAACCCATCTTCGACCGCCATTTGGCAGCTGAGTGCGGGGAAGTTTACACCGGCAGCAACGGCCATGGCGGTGGTGCCCCAAAGCCTACCATTAATCTCAATGAAGTATGGTTTGCCATCACGCTGGTCGATGCGAAATTCGATGTTCGCTGGGCCGTGCCATTCCAAAGCTTCAAGCATCTCTACCGATTTTTCAAAATAGGAAGGTTTTGAGATCGTTTCTGCCAATACGCCACTGCCGTTTTCGGGTGGCCAAGACAGCATTCGGCGACTGGCCATACTCCGCACGATCTGTCCTCGATGCATGAGAGCGTAAGCATCTTCGGTCCATCCAGGGATATAGCTTTGGACCAAAAGCGTTTTGAAGTCATAGATAGGGTCTGCGTAGTCAGGCAAGCGGTCGACGTGATCGAGCACCTGCTTTTCGTCTGCGGAAATCAGTAATCCAACTGAGCCACCCCCTTGGACAAGCTTGATAACCCAAGGCGGCGGAATCTGCCTTAAGGCATGCAGCAGATCACTTTTGTTAGAAACTGTTTGGGATTTAGGCACGTTTAACCCGATTTTGGCTGCAAGTCTGGTGGATGCTGCCTTGTCCATGGCCAGCTGCTGTGATGCCAAAGGTGGGACGGGAAGCGGAAGCTTGGAGGCACATTTGTCAAGAGCCTGCGACAGTGCGAAAACGGCGTAGTCGTCAGTAGGAAGAACAGTTTGAAAGCGGTGTCTTTGCGCGTGCTCAAAAACTTCTGATACATGCTCTTTTGCGTTGGAAATTGGGTTTTGAAGCCGGATCGTACCGTGGCAGTGGCGAGATGCCGCCGCAGCCGTTGATGGATCGTCAGTGCCAAGCCAAGGTGAATAACCTGCTAGGGACAGTCCGCGAACGGCAGCTAGCGCAATCCGATCACTTGCGGTCTTATAGGTGGTGACAAGTATTTTCATTTTGACTGCTCAGAGAATCCTGCGGCTCGCGGTAAAATAATTTCGTCTTACGACGCCTAAGACGAGCTATATCCCTGAATTAGGGACGGTTTGCGAGTGGTTCCCTGACACTTCGCTCCCGCAATCCTCCAAGTTCACAAAACTGAATCAAAACTGTCATTCACATGTCGCGCAGGCGCGGCACCTCCCTTGGTGTCAATCCAAGGGGTGAATTCCATGACATATCGTGCGCTGTGCCTGACATCGGCCATAGCTCTGACTGCCTCGGCTGCTGCTGCCGAGATGAATTTCAACCGCATCGCGTCTTTCCCGGTCGTGGCCAATATGGCCGACGGCGAAGACCTTGCTCGTGAGTCCAGCGCCGAGATCATCTCGGCCAGCGCCGATGGCATGACGCTCGTTTATTCCGACAGCCCGTTGGGCGTGATCGGCATGATCGACATCACCGACCCAGCGAACCCACAACCCAAGGGCAATGTGACGCTCGAAGGTGGTGAGCCAACAGCGGTGTCAGCGCTGGGCAACACTGTGTTTGTCGGCGTGAACACGTCGGAAAGCTACACCGCACCGTCCGGTTTCCTTCTGCATCTCGACATGGCGACGGGTGCCGAGGCCGCGCGCTGTGATCTGGGCGGTCAGCCCGACTCGACAGCTGTTGCGCCTGATGGGTCCTTTGTTGTCGTCGCCGTCGAGAATGAGCGCGACGAGGATGCAGGTGATGGCCGCGTGCCGCAAATGCCCGCTGGCCATGTGTCGATCATCCCGCTCGATGGCAACGGCATGATGCAGTGCGATGCGCAGGTTCAGGCAAACGTCACGGGCCTTGCCGATATCGCACCCGAAGATCCCGAACCCGAATTCGTCGATGTGAACGCGAATGGCGAGATCGTCGTGACGATGCAGGAAAACAACCACATCGTGGTTTTGTCCTCGACCGGCGAGGTGCTCAGCCACTTCTCTGCCGGCACGGTTGATCTTGAAAACGTCGATGCGACCGACGAGCGTGCGGCGCTGCTGTTCAACGAAACCCTGACAAGCGTTCCGCGTGAACCCGATGGCATCCAGTGGATCGACAGTGATCATGTCGTGACCGCCAACGAAGGCGATATGGATGGCGGATCGCGCGGCTTTACCGTGTTCAACAAGGATGGCACCGTCGTTTACGAAAGTGGAACTTCGTTCGAACATGCCGTGGTCCAGATCGGCCATTATCCTGACCGCCGCTCTGACGCAAAAGGCGTGGAACCCGAAGGCATGGAAGCTGCTGTCTTCGGTGACACGCCTTTCGTCTTCCTGCTGGCCGAACGTGCGTCGGTCATTGGTGTTTACGACATGACGGACCCGGCGAACCCGGTGCTCAAGCAGCTTCTGCCGTCGGGCATTTCGCCTGAAGGCGCTGTTGCCATCCCAAGCCGCAACTTGCTGGCCACCGCAAACGAATTCGACGGCCTGGAAGACGGTGCAGCGCGGGCGCATGTCATGATCTACGAATATCAGGACGCGCCTGCATCTTATCCGCACATCACCTCTGCCGGGATGGAAACTCTGACAGGCTGGGGCGCGAATTCAGGCATGGTCGCCGATACCGATGGCACCATCTGGGCAGTAAACGATAGCTTCTACGGCTTCCAACCCACCATCTTTCACATCGATCCAAGCCAAACCCCGGCGCAGATCAAACATGCAATCCCCGTCACACGTGGTGATCAGCCTGCACAGTTGATGGATATGGAAGGTATCACGCTTGACGGTGAAGGGGGGTTCTGGATCGCTTCTGAGGGTCGTCTGGATCGCGGTGTCCTACATGCGCTTTACCATGTGAACGGCGATGGCGAGATCGAAACAACCATTCCGGTTCCTTCCGAGCTGCTGGCGGTCGAGCGTCGTTTTGGCTTCGAAGGTATCACCAAGGTCGGCAACACCCTGTGGATGGCGGTTCAGCGCGAATGGGCCGACGATCCCGCAAATCATGTGAAACTGGTGGCCTACAACCTCGACACCGAAGAATGGGGTGCCGTGCGCTACGAAAAAGCTGAACCTGCCACCGGTTGGGTTGGTCTTTCGGAAATCACTGCACATGGCGATTACGTCTACATCATCGAACGCGACAACCAGATCGGCGATGCGGCTGTCACCAAGAAGGTCTACCGCGTGGCCCTTTCCGAGATGGTGCCCGCGCCGCTTGGCAGCGACCTGCCCGTCGTGACCAAGGAAGAGGTGGTTGATCTGCTGCCCTACCTGACCTCGACCGGCGGCTATGTGCTCGACAAGGTTGAAGGTCTGGCCATCACTGCGGACGGCACAATGTGGGTGTCCACCGACAATGACGGGGTCGATGACCACTCCGGTGAGACGATGTTCTTCGCCGTTGACGGCAAGTACTAAATCCCGACCAAAACAACAAAAAAGGCGCGGGTTTTCCCGCGCCTTTAACGTTTTGGATCAGGGAAAGATCAGTTGACAGCTTTTGTGTCCACGACGTCTTTCTCGACAACATCGGCCTTGGCGATCGCGATCTGGCGCGGTTTCAGCGCTTCGGGAATCTCGCGCTGAAGGTCGATATGCAGCATGCCGTTCTCATGGCTTGCTCCAACAACCCGGACATGGTCAGCCAAATGGAACCTACGCTGGAACGCGCGGGTCGCAATGCCACGATGCAGGAAGGTGCGGCCTTCGTCCTCGTCGACCTTGCGCGCGGACACATGCAGCGCGCCTTCTTTGACCTCCACGGTCAGGTCGTTATCCGAAAAGCCAGCAACTGCGATCGAAATGCGGTAGGCATCGTCGGCGGTTTTTTCGATGTTGTAGGGCGGGTAGGTCGGTTGGCTGACCTCGGTGGTCAGAACCCGATCCATCAAGTCGGCGATTTGGTCAAAGCCGACAGTTGCGCGGTAAAGCGGTGCGAAATCATATCCTCGCATAGGTCATCCTCCATTGAGCGATACCAGATGTTACAAGCCTTCCGTCATGGACAGGCTCAGTTCGGTGTCAGGCCCCGTTTGGGCATCCCGACATCGAATATTTGGGAAGATCAGATCAGGGTTTCAAGAGGTCCGGCGCGCCGTTCTTGGGGCGGACGAATTTCGCTCCAGTGTCTTTGCGGCTGTCTTTCTCGGCGCGAAGAGGGCGGAACACCGAACCTTCAGCAAAGCCTGCTCCATGCGCCATCATGCCAAGGATCGTCTCGATTTGCGATTCAAGCGGTGCTCCGAGAGACACGGGCTGGTCGCCGCTTTTGGCTTTGGACGAAACCACGGAAACGATGCGCGTGCCGTCTGTGCCAAAGGCGAATACTGGCGATCCGGAACTACCGAAATCCACAGAACAGGACATGACGAGAACCGTTTTCTGCGCTGACATCACTTCGCACGTGTCCTGCATCGACGGCGCCTCTGAACGGTCATGGGCATAGGAAACGACACCCACGCTCTCGCCGACCTTGGGTCGCGCACCCGTCACAAAAGGAATGATGGTCGTATTGCGGACCGGGTGTTGAAGCTCAATCAGGGCAATGTCATTGTATACCCGTTCGGGGCTTGGTTCAGCAGTGAAATCATAGTCGGGATGCGCCACAGCACGGCGCACCCGCCGATATGCCGCAGCCCGCCCGTTGCGCCAACCGGCAAGAAACTGAATATCCTCAGGGGCAAGCAATTCGCCCGCTTCGTTGTAAAGGCAATGGGCCGCTGTCAGAACGAGGTCAGGGGTGATCAGCGATCCCGTGCAAAAAGCTGTTCCGGCAAGTTCAAGCCGTCCAACCGCTTCCCAAGCGCGACCGTCCTGGCGGCTCTCCATCGAGAACAGCCCGGTGCTTTGAGCTCCAGCAATGGCTGGAAGCAGCGAAAACAATGCCCCCCAGAGCATTTGGCGCACAGGTCACCTCCGTTTGACCTTTGCAATTATGCGCCAATTGGGGCGAAACTATGACCCGGGGTCAGCCGTGAGACGCGGCAAGTGCTGTCGGTTTCGGCCCACCCGTCGCCCAATCCAGCAATTCGACCGTGTGCACGATGGGAATGTCGGTGCCCGACCCGATTTGCATCATGCATCCGATATTCCCTGCTGCGATAATGTCGGGCTGCTTGGCCTCCAGCGTCTTGACCTTGCGCGCCTTCAACTGCTTGGAAATCTCTGGTTGCATCAGGTTGTAGGTACCTGCTGATCCACAGCATAGATGACTGTCTGCAGGTTCCACCACCTCAAACCCTGCCGCCTTGAGCAGCGTCTTGGGATGCGTCTTGATCTGCTGCCCGTGCTGCAGACTGCACGCCGCGTGATAGGCCACCTTGATCCCACCATGAAGGGTCCTCGCCTCTGCGACGCTGGCCTCATCGATCAGGTCAATGAGCACTTCGCTGACATCCTTGGCAATCGCCGAAACCCGCGCCGCATCCGCTGCCAGCGCATCGTCACGGAACATATGCCCATAATCCTTCACGGTGGTGCCACAGCCGCTGGTATTGATGACAATCGCATCCAATCCCGCACCATCCATCTCGCGCGTCCAGGCTTTGATATTGGCTGCCGCTGATCCGTGGCTCGCGTCCACCTTGCCCATGTGATGCGTCAGCGCCCCACAGCATCCCGCACCTTGCGCCACCACAACCTCGCAACCCAACCGGGTTAGCAACCGGATCGTCGCATCGTTGATATCGGTATTCAGCGCCTTCTGCGCACACCCGGTCATCAATGCCACCCGCTTCCGGCGTGGCGCAACAGGCGCAAAGCTTTGCGGATCGTCATTGCGGCTCACCGGAGGGATGGTTTTCGGTGCCATCTCCAGCATTGCTTTCACCCGCGCATCGGGGATCAAGGGCGCAAAGGGCTTGCCGATCTTCGCCAGCAGCAACGCCACCCGGAACCGTGTCGGATAGGGCAGGATATTCGCCAACGTCCAACGCAACACCTTTTCGTGCCACGGGCGGTCGTAGTTCTTTTCGATATAGGCCCGCGCATGATCGACCAGATGCATGTAATGCACCCCCGACGGGCAAGTGGTCATACACGCCAGACAGGATAGGCAGCGGTCGATATGTTTGACCGTCTTCTCGTCCGGCTTGCGCTCGTTTTCAAGCATGTCCTTGATCAGGTAAATCCGCCCACGCGGGCTGTCCAACTCGTCGCCCAAGACCTGATAGGTGGGACAGGTCGCGGTACAGAACCCACAATGGACGCAGGTCCGCAACACCTCGTTTGAACGTTTGATATCCGGATCGCGAAGTTGCTCTTCTGTGAATGTCGTCTGCATTGCTTACCCCATCAATCCTGTGTTCAGGATACCCTTCGGATCGAATTTCTGTTGCAGCCCACGTGACAATGCAGCAATTGGCGCCGGGTTGGGTTGAAACTTCGGTTGGCCGGTTCCGCGGACCAAGGTCGCATGGCCGTCAAACTCGCCCAGACGCGCCCGCACGTCTTTGCCTTGCGTCACACGCGCCCAGATCAATCCTCCGCCCCAATCGTAGAGCAGCGCATCAGCGCCGATTTTGGCTGCAAGCGTTGCGGCGTTCGACGGCGTACAGGACACGCGCCATACATCGCCCTCCGCGCCATGAAATGCCGAAACATCGCGCACCCAAGCCCAGCTTTTTGTCACCGCGTCCGCGTCACGCTCAACCCGCACAGCCATATCACCAAACAGCCCTGCGATCTGATCAGCGCGATAAGCCACCGACCCGGCAAAGCCTTCGATCCGCAGCATCGTCACCGGATGCCCATCCAATCCGACAGGGATATGCGCAGCACCCGATACCTCGAACGGCGATCCCAGCGCCTTGGCCATTGCGCGCATCGCGTCCGCATCACTCAACCCGTCAATCAAAACGCAGGCCGCTGTTTCCGGCTTCGGCAACACCTTGAGGCTCACCTCGCTCAACACACCCAACGTGCCCCATGACCCGCTCATCAGCTTGACCAGATCGTAGCCAGTGACGTTCTTCATCACCCGCCCGCCATTCTTGACGATAGTCCCGGTCCCATCAACGAAACGAACGCCCAACATGAAATCCCGACAGGCCCCAACCGACACGCGACGGGGCCCGCTGACATTGGCCGCCACGATACCGCCAATGGTTGGCGCGCCGGATGTACCCATCAGCCCCCGATGATCCATCGGCTCGAACGCCAATCTTTGACCTTCGGCATCCAGTGCCGCTTCAATCTCGACCAACGGCGTTCCCGCTTGCGCCACAAGTGTCAAAGA
>JANSYF010000105.1 GCA_024742575.1 Paracoccaceae bacterium
CAACCCGAAATTCGTTGAATCGGCCCCGGATGAGGTGGTCGAGGAAACCCGCGCCAACCTTGCAGCGCGTGAGGACGAAGCGGCCAAGTTGCAAGAGGCGATGGACCGGCTGGCCGAGTTGGGGTGATCCCACACACCACCTGATCCAAAGCAAAAAAGGGTCGGACAGGGCGGCATGCCCTGCCAGACCCACGCCGGACGCCCGGTCGGGCAAAACCCACCGGGAGCGTTTGGTCATGTGGGATTTTTGTGATCCCTGTTCAAGTGGAAGAAGCGGCGCCGCCCCGAAGGTCTGACCTGCTTTTCTCTGTCGGACATCAGCCCGAACCCTGTGGCCCCTTACGAGGCCCTGTTGACCGGTCGTTCACGGGTGTCCCCACTTGAGGCGTGAAAGCAATCGTCAGATTGGTGTCGCGGTGTGGGAGTGACCCTGTCCGCTCGATGCGCATCGTGCGGGGGGTTTTGCCGGTTGATGGTTAAGTCTTTGGTAAGGGACCGCGCGGTGGAAGGGCCTTGCAAAGCCCTTAAAGCCCGTTCAAACGGGCTTGCCCAGTCCTTTGTAGGACTGGATCAGCCTGCAATGTCGGGCGTTACGCGAATAAGAGTAGGGGTTTCTGCCTTGAACGCGTCCAATATCGCCTGTTGCAGGTCTTGTAGCGATATCGGCTCTACCGCCCCTGCCCCGTGGGCCTTTGCCAAAGCAAGGAAATCCGGGTTCCGGGCCACCACCGCATTGGGCGCGATCTGACTGCGGACCATGCTGTCCTCGATCTCGCCCAGCTTGCCATTGTCCCAGACCAGAATAGGAAGCGGCAGACCAAGTTCCACCGCCGTGCCCAGTTCTTGAATGGTGTATTGCAGCCCGTAATCGCCTGCGATGGCCAGCGTCGGCAAACCCGGTCGGGCAACAGCCCCGCCAATCGCGGCGGGCAGTGCATAGCCCAATGTGCCAAAGCCGTAGGGGTGGTGCCAATGGCCGGGGCGCGGCATGTCCCAGATCTCTTTCGCGCCGTAGGCGAATTGGGTCATGTCCGAATAGATCATCGTGTCGTCGGCCAGCACGTCACGCAGTGCATCGCAGACCGCACCGATGCCCGGACGTTCGGCATCGACCTCGGCCCGCCACGCGGCGCGTTTGCGAGCGACTGTGGCAGCGTCCCATTTCGGCGGCTGATCAACGGTGCGGGCGGGAATGGCGATCGTCATCGCTTTGAGGAACGCACCCGCGTCGGCAAGGATTGCACGATCCTGCGCCCCCATTCCGGTGAACACCTCGGGGTCGATATCTACCCGGATCATCGGCGCGGTGTGTCCCAGCGTTGGCCGCCAAAGATCGACCTCGGACAGCGTGGTGCCAACGGCGATCACCAGATCGGCTTGGGCGGCAATTTCGGCGCTGTCGGGGCGCGCAAGGAAGCTGCCGAAATAGAGCGGTTGATCGCAGGGCACGAGGCCCCGGGCGGCATAGGTGACGATAGAGGCGGCCCCAGTCTGACGGAGCAGGTCGGGGATCGCCGCTGCGCCCGCGACAGACCCACCGCCGAACACGAAAAGCGGTCTTTCGGCGGCCAGTACGGCGGCGACCACATCGTACACATCGCCATGTGATGCCGCTGGAAGGCCGGGACGTTTCGCAGGCGGTTGCGGTGCGGGGTCTGCCACCGCGCCCAGCGTGTTGATGGAAACCTGCATGTGGCAGGGGCGCGCACGGGTGCTGGCGAACTGGTCGAACGCGCGGTCGATGAGGGCGTAGGCGGCGGAGGCTGTGCGGGCCTCTTCGGACCACGCGCAGACGGTTTCGGCCGCAGCACGCTGGTCGCGCATCTGGTGCAGCTGGCCACGGCGGGCAGAGGTTTCCTCAAGGCAGGATGAAATTGTCAGGATCGGCACGGAATCCGAATAGGCCTGCCCTAACGGGGTCAGGATGTTGGTCAGTCCCGGCCCGGTGATCACATAGGCCACACCCGGCTTGCCAGTCGCGCGGGCATAGCCATCCGCCATGAACCCCGCGCCCTGTTCGTGGCGCGCCAGAACATGCGTGATCCCGGCCTGTTCAATGCCGCGATACAGCTCCACATTGTGGACACCCGGGATGCCGAAGATCGTATCAACACCCCGGTCTTTGAGCATTTGCGAGATTTGCGCACCAAGCGGCTGACGGGACATCACGCTCTCCAGAAGCTGACAGTGAAAATGGCGTAGACCGCCAGAAGTTCGAGCCGTCCCAGAAGCATACCAATAGCCAACATCCATTTGGCGGTGTCATTCAAGCCCGCGAAATTGCCTGCTGGGCCGATTTCGGGTCCAAGCCCGGGACCGATATTCGCAAGCGCCGACGCGGCACCCGAGACAGAGGTGATGAGGTCCAGCCCGGTCATGCCAAGGGCGACCGCCAGCACACCAAGTGAGATCACAAAGAACACGAAGAACGAAATCACCGAATTCATAACATCTTCCCCAACCGGGCGACCGGCATAGCGCGGCATAAATACGCCGTGGGGTGAGCGAATCTTGCGCAGTTGCACCTTGATCGACGCAAAGAGCAGCTGATAGCGGAAGATCTTGATCGAACATGACGTCGATCCCGCGCATCCCCCAATCAATCCGATGAAGAAGAATATTGAGATCAGGAATGGCCCCCAACCCATGTAGTCGACGCTGGCATAACCCGTTCCGGTCGTAATCGACACGATGTTGAACAGCGCTTCTCGGAAGGCCTGTTCTGGGTGATGCGGGAAAATCTGTGTGAGCGTGAAAGCGGTGACAATCACCAGTACCGCAATGGTCGCCATGAAAGCGCGGATCTGGCTGTCCTTCCAGAGCACCTGATAGTTACCCTTGGTCATCTGCACGAACCGCACAAACGGTAAAGCTGCGGAAATCATGAAAACCGACGCGACATATTCGGCTGGTCCCTGGAATGCGCCGAACGACGCGTCGTAGTTGGAAAACCCACCGGTGGACACGGTGGTCAGCGCGTGCACCGTGGCGTCGAAAAAATCCATACCGACGATGTAATAACTGGTGGCGCAAGCGATGGTAATCGCGATGTAGATGGTCGAGATGGACGCCGAAATCTCGGTCGCACGGGGCAGGATTTTCCCCATCGTATCGAATGATTCTGTCCGGAAAATCTGCATCCCGCCGACCCGTAGTTCAGGCAAGAAAACCATCGCCACAACGATAATCCCGATGCCGCCCAGCCATTGCAGCAATCCGCGCCACAGCAAGATGCCCTTGGGCAGTTCATCCAACCCGGTGATGACTGTCGATCCTGTGGTCGTCAGCCCTGACATCGCCTCAAAGAACGCATCGACAAAGCGGGCTTCGGTTGCGCCAAGCACAAAGGGAATGGCCCCGAAGATCGGTAGCGCAACCCAGACCCCGGTCGTAAGCAGGAAGGTCTGCTGAATCGACAGGCCTTCCTTGACGCCATTGGCAGATGCCAGCGCGATCAAGCCACCAGAAAACATCGTGAGCACGGCGCTTTGCAGGAACACAGGCCATTCGCCGCGTCCCTCGGCCAAATCGACCAGCATCGGCAAAAGCATTGTTGCCCCGAGAACAGCGACCAAAAGGCCGATCACATAAGCTACGGGACGGATGTCGAACATGAGAGAAAGCGTTGGCCTTGTCCCGCCGGGGTGTCAAGCCGTTGGCGGCTTGTTTGGTGCTGCCATGTCGCCGAAACAGTCCTCGAATACGAATGGCAGGATACCATCACGCGTCAGTCCGAATTCGGCAAGTTCCTCATCGCTCATGGCGTCCAGCCTTATAATACTAGCGAGTCTGCTGCGCACCATGGGCATCGGATTGAACCCCTGTCCCTTATCAGCAAAGAAGAGGTCTATCCGGCTACGCAGTCCGGGGCGCGCGAAATGCAGGTGAAACGGTTCTATCGACATTGGAAACCTCGTTACGACAATTGGTTTCCTCCCGACGCCGAGTCTACGTCAGGGCAATCTACAGCGTGTGACAAAGTCATCACGCGGTGCCGTTCCGAACTGATTTGTGGGGTTACAACGACACAGTGTGACGATGTCTGCCCGATCAAACGGCATAGTGGCGAGGATTTCATCACACCGTTATCGCTCACAGCACGAAGTTTGTTACGGCGACCGAAGCCGCCGGTAACGATTTTCATACTTGATCAGACAGCGTCAGCCGACGTGAAACAAAGTTGAGAACAACTTGGGATCAAGGCTTTCGTCAGCAAACAAATCGCCCTCGGTCAGTACCGAAACGGCGTCATGGCTGTGCAGGCTTTCCTGATGGCTGGCCAGCACGCGGTAATCGCCAATCCGCGCATCGGCCTGCAACTGTTCGGCAAACAACCTTGCAGCGTCTTCGACAAAGATCGGGTTGGCGGCGTTCAGTTCCGCGAATGCCTGTTCATCCTCGCGCTTGACCATCACTTGCGTTTCGGTCGGAACCGCGCGGCGGCACATTTCGATTAGGTCTTCAAACCAGAGGCACTTACCGTCCTTCAACTCGACCGAAATACGCGCAACTGAACGCTGCGAATGTGGCGTTGCCATTTGCCCCCGCTCGCGGCGTGCATGCTCGCTAAGTTCCAGCGAACATGGGCAAGTCGAGCTATACACATAGTCGAGATGCATAATCTTGCGGCGCACACCGTCAATTTCGACCAGTTCAAGCGCAATGTCGTAATACTGGTATCCCGACAGACCAGACCGCAGGCTGTCGACCCTCATCGGGAAAGACAGGCGCATGTTGATACGTGCGTCAAAAGATTCGAGATCAGACTTGTAATCGTCCAGCGCCGCTTCGATGACATTGAAGCTAAAGGTCTTTTCGGCATGCACGTAGAAAGACCGCATGATGCGGCTCATGTTGATGCCTTTCTTGTCGGCATCAAGGCTGACCGTGCCAGTCACGCTGGTTTCAAGCGTCAAATCACCATTGTCACGGGTATGATAGCTGATAGGCAGCCGGAAATTTGAGATCCCGACATGCTGGATGCCCCGGTTCGCCCCACGGATAAGCGCCGACGGACCATTTTGCAGATCGGGCAGCGTATCCTTGTAGGCCGCGTCAACAGCAAAGCTGTCGGGATAATCGCGCGACAACACTGGATAGCGATCCTCCGACCCCTCAACCAGACGGCGCAACACAGGGTCAATCATATCGATCTCGCCATCATGTGCCTTGTCGGCCCATTTCCGCAGCAATGCCAAGGCGGCCTGTGCCTCTTCGCGACTGGGTTTGCGGTCAATCTCGGGTGTATGGATATTCATACGCAGGCCCCCTCGCCTGTTGGACATGTCCTAAACATAGGCACGCGTCCGGTCATTTCCACTAACCTTATATACGACGCACCCCCACAGCCGGACCAAACTTGGGGGGAAATTTCTTTGTTATTTC
The DNA here is from genome assembly GCA_024742575.1 of Paracoccaceae bacterium. Taxonomy (GTDB): domain Bacteria; phylum Pseudomonadota; class Alphaproteobacteria; order Rhodobacterales; family Rhodobacteraceae; genus Marivita. Next base: position 5,386 of record JANSYF010000105.1, read on the forward strand.
GCTGTCATACAGCATCCAGTGCAGTCAGGATATCGTCAATCAGGTCGTCCGTATCTTCGATTCCGACCGAAAGCCGCACCAAACCGTCGGTAATGCCCAGCGTTTCGCGCTGTTGTGCGCTCAGACGCTGATGCGTTGTTGTGGCGGGATGGGTGACGATACTTTTTGCATCACCAAGATTGTTGGAGATGACGATCACCTCAAGTGCGTTCAGAAAAGCGAACGCTGCATCTTTGCCACCTGCCAATTCGATGGCAAGCATGGTGCCGCCCGATCCCATCTGACGCTGCGCCAACGCGGCCTGTTTGTGTGACGGAAGGCCCGGATAGATCACCTGCTTCAGCTTGGCATGCCCTTCAAGCGCCTCGGCAATGGCTTGGCCCGATTGCGCCTGTGCGCGGACGCGCAGATCAAGCGTTTCCAGCCCCTTAACCTGCACCCATGCCGTAAATGGCGACATAGAGCCGCCTGTGTGCTTCATGTAGGGTTCAACCACCTTGCGGATATGGTCACGGGTGCCAAGGATCACACCGCCCAACGTGCGGCCCTGCCCGTCGATATGCTTGGTCGAGGAATAGATGATCACATCTGCGCCTTGCCCCAACGCATCCGAAAAGACCGGCGTAGAAAACACGTTGTCCACCACCACCAGCGCGCCTTGTGCATGCGCAATCTCGGAAACCGCTTGGATATCAACCAGTTCCAGCGTGGGGTTCGACATCGATTCAAAGAACACGGCCTTGGTGTCAGGACGGACAGCGGCACGCCACTGTTCCAGATCAGCACCATCCACCAGCGTCACCTCGACGCCAAAGCGGGGCAGGATGTCTTCGACAATATAAAGGCAGGACCCGAACAGCGCACGCGCCGACACAAGGTGGTCACCCGCCTTGAGCATCGACATCAGCGCACCGTTGACCGCCGCCATACCGCTTGCTGTGGCAAACGCGTCCTCGGCCCCCTCAAGCAGAGCGATACGTTCTTCGAACATCGCAACCGTCGGGTTGCCATACCGGGCGTAAATATATTCATCCGGTTCGGATTTGATAAACCGCTGTTCGGCTTGTTCAGCACTGTCATAGACAAAACCTTGGGTGAGGAAGATCGCTTCGCTGACCTCGCCCCATTGGCTGCGTTTGGTGCCGCCGTGCACCAGTTTTGTACGTGGTTTCTTGTCTTTCATGTCTTCACCTGTGTGGGCCTCGGCCCATCAAAAAAGCCCCGTTCCGGCCAAGCGAAAGGGGCTTTCGGCTGACCTTTTAGCGGCATGTTTAACGTGGCCCGCAATCCGGTAACAAATC
>JANSYF010000046.1 GCA_024742575.1 Paracoccaceae bacterium
CGTTCCCCTGTGACATATGGGCTGTGTGCGAGGCGAGCAAGCAGATGCCGCACACGAAGATGTCAAAGCTGAAAGTGAGTGCATGCTGGGATTAGGTAAAGTCGCGCGCAAGGTGTTCGGAACGCCGAACGACCGTAAAGTTAAGGCGACCCGCCCGCTGGTTGAAAAAATCAACGCACTGGAAGCGGAATTCGAAAAGCTGAGCGATGCACAGCTGATTGAAAAAACGGCGGAACTCAAGGCTCGCAATGCAAATGGCGAGGCGTTGGATGCGCTGCTGCCCGAGGCATTTGCGAATTGCCGTGAGGCGGCGAAACGTGCGCTTGGGCTTCGGGCCTTCGATGTGCAGCTGATGGGCGGGATTTTCCTGCATCAGGGCAATATCTCGGAAATGAAGACGGGTGAGGGCAAGACGCTTGTTGCGACCTTCCCAGCCTATCTGAACGCGCTTACAGGGCGCGGCGTGCATATCGTGACGGTGAACGACTACCTTGCCAAGCGAGACAGCGAATGGATGAGCAAGGTCTATGGCGCGCTTGGACTGACGACTGGGGTCGTCTATCCCCGCCAACCGGATGTTGAAAAGCAGGCCGCTTATGCCTGCGACATTACCTATGCAACGAACAACGAACTTGGGTTCGATTACCTGCGCGACAACATGAAGTCCGAGTTGAAACAGATGTATCAGCGCGATCACTACATGGCGATTGTCGACGAAGTGGATTCGATCCTGATTGACGAGGCGCGAACGCCGCTGATCATTTCCGGCCCGGCGCAGGACCGTAGCGAACTTTATACCGCGATCGATAAAGTGATCCCGTTGTTGACCGAAGAGCATTTCACGTTGGACGAAAAGACGCGCAACGTAACCTTTACGGACGAAGGCAACGAGTTTCTGGAAGAGACCCTAACCGAGATTGGCCAGTTGCCAGAGGGGCAATCGCTTTATGATCCCGAAAGCACCACCTTGATCCACCACGTGAACCAAGGTCTACGCGCGCACAAGCTGTATCAGCGGGACAAAGACTACATTGTGCGCGATGGCGAAGTCGTGCTGATCGACGAATTCACTGGTCGTATGATGGCCGGGCGGCGTTTGTCCGAAGGCCTGCACCAAGCGATTGAGGCCAAGGAAGGCTGCAAAATCCAACCCGAGAACGTGACACTCGCCTCTGTGACGTTCCAGAACTATTTCCGCTTGTATGAAAAGCTTGCGGGCATGACCGGCACCGCCACAACCGAGGCTGACGAATTCGCCGAGATTTACGGGCTTGGTGTGGTCGAAGTGCCAACAAACCGCGAGATTGCGCGGATTGACGAAGATGACCGGGTGTACCGAACAGCGCAAGAAAAATACGACGCCATCGCAACCGAGATTAAAGAAGCACACGCCAAGGGCCAGCCGGTGCTGGTGGGTACAACGTCGATCGAAAAATCCGAGATGCTGAGCCAGTTGCTGACGAAGGCCGGGCTAAAGCACAACGTTCTGAACGCGCGTCAGCACGAACAGGAAGCGCAGATCGTAGCCGATGCCGGCAAGCTGGGCGCAGTGACCATCGCCACCAACATGGCTGGTCGCGGGACTGACATCAAACTAGGCGGCAATGTCGAATTCAAGATCATGGAAGCGATTGCCGCCGATCCCGAAGGCGATCCCGAGGCGATCCGTAAGCGGATTGAAGAAGGACACACCGCTGATGAAGAGGCCGTCAAAGCTGCTGGCGGCCTGTTCGTTCTGGCGACCGAACGTCACGAGAGCCGTCGCATCGACAACCAGCTGCGCGGCCGATCTGGACGTCAGGGCGACCCGGGGCGGTCTTCGTTCTTTCTGTCACTGGATGATGACCTGATGCGCATCTTCGGGTCCGAACGTCTGGACAAGGTTCTGTCGACGCTTGGCATGAAGGAAGGCGAGGCGATTGTGCACCCGTGGGTGAACAAGTCGCTGGAACGCGCGCAAGCCAAGGTCGAAGGTCGCAACTTTGACATCCGCAAGCAGCTGCTCAAGTTTGACGACGTGATGAATGACCAGCGGAAGGTGATTTTCAGCCAACGCCGCGAGATCATGGAAGCCCAGGATCTTGCCGAGGTTGCCCGCGACATGCGCCATCAGGTGATTGACGATCTGGTCGACACCTATGTGCCCCCGAAAACCTATGCTGATCAATGGGATACCCAAGGCCTGCAAACCGCCGTGCAGGAACTGGTGGGTGTCGACGCCCCGGTTGTCGCATGGGGCGACGAAGAAGGTGTTGATGCCGAAGTGATCCGCGAACGGCTTGAGGATGCCTCTGACGAGATGATGGCGCAAAAGACCGAAGCCTTTGGTCCGGACACAATGCGCCAGATTGAAAAACAGGTTCTGCTTCAGACCATCGACAGCAAGTGGCGCGAACACCTGTTGACGTTGGAGCACCTGCGGTCGGTCGTTGGTTTCCGCGGCTATGCGCAGCGTGATCCGCTTAACGAATACAAATCCGAAGCGTTCCAACTGTTCGAATCCATGCTGGACAGCCTTCGCGAAGACGTGAGCAAGCAGCTTGGCAAGGTTCGCCCCATGACTGAGGACGAACAGAAGGCGATGCTTCAGCAGATGGCGGCGCAACAAGCTGCCATGGCGCAGGCCGCCGAAGCCGCGACGCCGCAACAGGCTGATCTTGCGGGTACCGGCAATGCAGAAGCGGCTGTCGAAGGTTTCGATGAGAACGACGAGTCCACGTGGGGCAACCCGGGACGGAACGACGCTTGCCCGTGTGGGTCTGGCAAGAAGTTCAAGCATTGTCATGGACGGCTGGCGTAAGGCCGTCCTGCCACATTGCAGACGTAAACTGACCAAGCCGACGCCTTAGGCAGACCTAATTCTTTTGGCACATAAACCGTTGCAGTCAGTGCATCGGGAGTGTGTCATGGATCGAACTTTTACAATTCGCATTACAGCGGTCACGCTTTGTGTCGCACTCGGAATCGGCGGTATCATGCAGCAGTGGTCGCCGCCGCCCCCCCGAGCAACGGCCGAAGTGCCACTTGTCGTATCGGACGTGCAAGAAGTGTCTTCGACACCGCGCGACCTGATGCCCGTGGATATGCCAGTCGTTGCCTCGCTTCCGGACCACATCATTTCAGCAGCGATTTCGAGCACGATTGAACCTGTCGAAATTGTTGTGCCCGAAACGCCCGTTGACACCGGCTTTGCCTGCGAGGTCACAATGACCGCAAAGCCGATTGCTGGTGCGATGATGACGGTGGATATCACCGCGCCGTGCCACGGCAGCGAACGGGTGACGTTGCACCACAACGGATTGATGTTCACGGCACTGATGCAGCCTGATGGCAGCCTTGCTGTCGACATCCCCGCACTGACAGAGCAAGCGCTTGTGATCGCATCCTTCTTGGATGGAGGCGGTGCTGTTGCAATGGCTGAAGTGACATCCGTCCCGTTCTATGACCGCGTGGTTTTACAATGGCGTGGCGATGCTGGCCTGCAATTGCACGCAAGGGAATTCGATGCGGAATACTTTACAGACGGTCATGTCTGGCACGGTGCAAGCGGCGACACGACCCGTGCTGCAACTGGACAAGGCGGGTTCCTGACGACATTGGGCTCGGCGGGTGCGCCAGATGCCCTTTTGGCCGAAGTGTATACTTTTCCGTCAGGCATGACCGACGCGGCTGGCACCGTCGCGCTGACAGTCGAGGCAGAGATCCTTGCTTCGAATTGTGACAGCACCGTTGAAGCGCAAACGCTTGAAATTCGAAACGGTGGATCTCTTGCCTCTAAGGAGCTGACCATTGATGTGCCGGGATGTGACGCAGTCGGTGATTTCTTACTGTTGAAAAATCTTGTCGAAGACCTGACAATCGCCGCAAAATAAGCGGGCGGGTCAAAGGCTCTATTTACGATGAAACAGTTCTGTGCGGCGCTTTGGGCCGCACTTTTCCTTTTGGTGAGTGGCACTGCCGTACTGGCCGACGACGTGACACTGAGGTCGCAGGATGGTGCGATTGAATTGTCCGGCACTTTGTTGGGCTTTGACGGAGAATTCTACCGGGTTGAAACTCAATACGGTGAATTGACCGTCGATGGATCAGGTGTCCTGTGCGAGGGACCGGGTTGCCCGTCATTGACCGCGTTTGTGGCCGAGCTATCGATTTCCGGCTCTTCCACCATTGGGGACGTTTTGATGCCCGCTCTGGTCGAAGGCTTTGCCTTGCAGAACGGACTGAAAGCAGAGCGCACCAGGATTGACGACACACATTTCGAATACGTGCTGTCCGGGCGCGATGGCGGAACACCCGTGGGCCGATTCCAGTTCCGCGTGTCGAGTACCGACGAAGGTTTTGCCGATTTACTGGCAGACGAGGCGGATCTGGTTATGGCACTTCGCGAGATTCGCCAGGGCGAATTGGCTTTGGCCGCCGAAGTTGGTCTGGGGCAATTGGATGACGTGAACCGCAGCCGTGTGTTGGCTTTGGATGCGATGACGGTAGTTGTGTCGCCGACCAATCCAGTTGCAGCGATTTCAGTGTCGGACCTGTCTCGTATTCTGGCGGGTGAGATCGACAATTGGCGCACGTTGGGTGGGCCGGACGCGCCGATTTCAATTCATCTGCGCGATAGGCAGTCAGGGATCGCACAGGCGGTTGACGATCGGGTGCTGCGGCAAGCCGGTTTGAGGCTGGTCGAAGAGGTGACACGACACCCCAACAATGCTGCACTGGCCCAAGCTGTTGCGCGGGATCAGTTGGCCATTGGTGTGGCAAGCTATTCCGAGATCGGCAACAGCAAAGCTTTGTCGCTTACCGGGTCATGCGGATTTCAACTGCGCGCCAATCGTCTGACAATCAAGACGGAAGATTACCCACTGACGGCGCCGATGTTCTTATACATCCCTGCGCGGCGGCTTCCCAAATTGGCGCGCGATTTTCTGGCCTATACGCGGACTGGGCCTGCGCAAATTATCACGCGCCGAGCAGGGTTCGTGGATCAAGCGCCCGAAGAGATCGCGTTAAACGCCCAAGGCGACCGTTTTGCAAATGCCGTTCGTGTGGCCGGAAGCGAAGATGATTTGGCCGCGCTTAAGCGAATGGTCGAAACACTGGCACCCTTGCGACGGCTGTCCACATCTTTCCGCTTCGAACCGGGAGCCGCACGGTTGGACGCGCAATCACGGTCGAATGTGCAGCAATTGGCCTATGCGATTGAGGCTGGGGTCTATGACGGGCGGCAGTTGGTTTTTGTTGGGTTTTCCGACGGTGAAGGACCGGCTGAAGGCAACTTGCGCATTGCACAACAACGGGCGCAGGCCGTGAAACAGGCCATTGAGGCAGCTGTGGAGACGTCGGATCTGTCACAGGTGCAATTGTCGACAGAAGCGTTCGGCGAGGCGATGCCAATGGCGTGTGATGATAAAAGCTGGGGGCGGCAGGTGAACCGTCGGGTCGAGGTCTGGGTTCGCTGAGTCGCAGCTATAGATAGCCTTCGGATTTGAAGCTGACCTCTTTCGATTTTCCGACAATCAGATGGTCATGGAGGGTTATTCCCACCACCTCGCAGGCGCGGAGGATGGTTTCGGTCATATCGATGTCTGCAGTCGATGGGGTTGGGTCGCCCGAGGGGTGATTGTGCACGAGGATCAACGCGGAGGCGTTCAAATCAAGCGCACGTTTGATAACCTCGCGCGGATAGACGGGGACGTGATCAACCGTGCCTTTGCCCTGAATTTCATCGGCGATCAGGACGTTCTTGCGATCAAGAAACAGGATGCGGAATATCTCGGTTTCGCGGTGGGACATCGTCACGCGGCAATACTCAAGCAGCGCATTCCAGCTTGAGATGAGCGGCCGTTTCAAAACCTTGCCTTGAGACATCCGGTGCGTCGCCGCTTCTATCAGTTTGATATCTAGTGCGATTTCGGGGCCGATGCCCTGCACTTCGGTCAGCCGTTCGATGGGCGCGGACAGGACGCGGTTGAAGTCGCCGAAGGCGTCGATCAGGCGGTTGGCAAGCGGTTTGACGTCGCCGTTCTTGAGGCAGCGGAAGAGGAGCAATTCAAGGAGTTCGTAGTCTGGTAGCGGTTTGGCCCCACCGACCAAAAAACGCTTTCGCAGGCGTTTGCGATGGCCGCCGATATAGGACGGTTGTTTCGGCTTTTGAGGCGTTTTCAGCGATTGCTTTACTGGGCGCTCTGGGGCCTGTGCCGCAGTTTCAAAAAGCGAGAGTTGAGTGGAGCGAGAGCGCGTCATGCGCCATTCATGGCGCAGAAGCCCTTAATGAAATACTAACGGCCCCGCATGGGGCGGGGCCGTCCGATCAGCCTTTCATGGAATCCCAAAAGCCCTTTACGGATTTGAAAAAGCTCTTGGATTCCGGGTTGTTGTCTTCGCTCAGTTCTTCGAATTCGCGCAGCAGATCTTTCTGCTTGGCGGTCAAGTTGACCGGTGTTTCCACCGCCAGTTCGATGAACATATCGCCCTGCCCGGCCCCGCGCAGCGCTGGCATACCCTTGCTACGCAAACGCATCTGGCGACCAGATTGACTACCGCTCGGAATGGCGACACGGCTGCGACCACCGTCGATTGTGGGTACTTCGATGTTTCCCCCCAATGCAGCGACGGTCATGGACACAGGCACGCGGCAATGCAGATGGACGCCGTCCCGTTCAAAGAGTTCGTGCTGGGCCACTTCGATAAAGATGTAGAGATCGCCCGGAGGCCCGCCGCGCAAACCCGCCTCGCCCTCACCGGCAAGCCGGATACGAGTGCCGGTTTCCACACCTTTGGGGATGTTAACCGACAAAGCGCGTTCTTTCTGGACGCGGCCAGCGCCGCTGCAGGTCTTGCAGGGGTTCTTGATCGTCTGACCCAGGCCCGAACATGTGGGACAGGTGCGTTCCACTGTGAAGAAGCCTTGGGTTGCGCGAACTTTACCCATACCCGAACAGGTCGGACAAGTTGTCGGTTCAGCACCGCCTTCAGCACCTGAACCGGAACACGATCCGCATTGTACGGATGTGGGCACTTGGATGGTTTTCTGCAATCCTTGATGGGCATCTTCAAGTGTGACCCGCAGGTTATAGCGAAGGTCGGCACCACGAGATGCACGTTGACGCCCGCCACCGCGTTGGCCGCCCATAAAATCGCCGAACAGGTCGTCGAACACATCAGAGAACGCGCTGGCAAAGTCGCCCTGCCCGCCACCGCTGAAACCGCCCGGACGCCCGCCTCCGCCCATGCCGCCTTCGAAGGCTGCGTGGCCGTAGCGGTCATAGGCCGCTTTCTTGTCGGCGTCCTTGAGAACCTCGTAGGCCTCGTTCGCCTCTTTGAACTGGTCTTCGGCCTTGGGATTGTCTGCGTTGCGATCGGGGTGAAGCTCTTTCGCCTTGGTGCGATAGGCTTTCTTGATCTCGTCAGCAGAAGCGCCTTTGTTCAGGCCGAGCACTTCGTAATAGTCACGTTTGGACATCATGCCCTCCTTCTACGGAACGAAAGAGGCCGGCCCGGTGTCCGGACCGGCCCCATTTCGGTTCCGCCCAACCAGCGTCAGGCGCGCTTGTTGTCGTCGAGATCTTCGAAATCGGCATCAACGATGGTGTCATCGTCGTCACCGCCGCGATCTGCCGCTGCGGGTTCCGCATCACCATCGTCAGCTTGCGCCTTGTAGATCGCTTCGCCCAGCTTCATCGCGGCTTCGGTCACGTTCTGGATGCCCGACTTGATCTTGTCGGCGGTCGACTTTTCGTCTTCCAGATCATCCTTGAGCGCCGCAATCGCGAGTTCGATCGCTTCGACGGTTGTCGGGTCGACCTTATCGCCGTGTTCTTCCACTGACTTTTCTGTCGAATGGATGAGGCTTTCGGCCTGATTGCGGGCCTCGACCATTTCGCGGCGTTCCTTATCGGACTCGGCGTTGGCTTCGGCATCTTGGACCATCTTTTCGATGTCCTCGTCCGACAGACCACCAGATGCCTGGATCGTGATGTTCTGTTCCTTGCCGGTGCCCTTGTCCTTGGCGGACACCGACACGATACCGTTAGCGTCGATGTCGAACGTCACCTCGATCTGCGGCATGCCGCGCGGTGCGGGCGGGATATCTTCGAGGTTGAACTGACCGAGCATCTTGTTGTCAGAAGCCATTTCGCGTTCACCCTGGAACACGCGGATTGTCACGGCGTTCTGGTTGTCTTCGGCAGTCGAGAAGATTTGCGACTTCTTCGTCGGGATCGTCGTGTTGCGGTCGATCAGACGAGTGAACACGCCACCCAGCGTTTCGATGCCCAGCGACAGCGGCGTCACGTCGAGAAGAACAACGTCTTTTACATCACCTTGCAGAACACCAGCCTGAATGGCCGCACCAAGCGCCACAACTTCGTCCGGGTTCACACCCTTATGAGGCTCTTTGCCGAAAAACTTGGTCACTTCTTCCACAACGCGCGGCATACGGGTCATACCGCCAACCAACACGACTTCGTCGATGTCAGAGGTCGAGAGACCCGCATCTTTCAGAGCGGCAGCACAAGGCTTCATCGACGCCTTGATCAGATCACCTACGAGGCTTTCCAACTTGGCACGGGTCAGTTTCATCACGAGGTGAAGCGGCTGGCCTGTCTTGCTGTCCATCGAGATGAACGGCTGGTTAATTTCAGTCTGGCTGGACGAGGACAGTTCGATTTTGGCCTTTTCCGCAGCTTCCTTGAGGCGTTGAAGGGCCATCTTGTCTTTGGTCAGGTCGACGCCGTTCTCTTTCTTGAACTCGTCCGCGAGGTAGTTGACGATCCGCATGTCAAAGTCTTCGCCACCGAGGAACGTGTCACCGTTGGTGGATTTCACTTCGAACAGGCCATCGTCGATCTCGAGGATGGTCACGTCAAACGTACCGCCGCCAAGGTCATAGACCGCGATGGTCCGCGCTTCTTTTTTGTCGAGACCGTAGGCCAGAGCCGCGGCTGTCGGCTCGTTGATGATGCGCAGCACTTCGAGGCCAGCGATCTTACCGGCGTCCTTGGTCGCCTGTCGCTGAGCGTCGTTGAAGTATGCAGGCACGGTGATGACCGCTTGGGTCACTTCTTCGCCGAGGTAGGATTCGGCGGTTTCTTTCATCTTTTGCAGAATGACTGCAGAAATCTGGGACGGGCTGTATTTGTCGCCCTTAGCGCGCACCCATGCGTCGCCATTGCCGCCATCGATCACTTCGAACGGCATGTTCTTGCGATCCTTCGCGAGATCGGGGTCGTCATTGCGACGACCGATCAGGCGCTTTACGCCGAATACGGTGTTTTCCGGGTTGGTGACAGCCTGGCGTTTTGCCGGCTGACCCACCAGACGTTCATCATCTGTGAATGCAACGATGGACGGGGTTGTGCGTGCACCTTCGGCGTTTTCGATCACGCGAGGTTGCGATCCATCCATGATCGCGACGCAGCTGTTGGTTGTACCGAGGTCAATACCAATCACTTTGGCCATTTTTTCGATCCCTTCATATCTTAAGGCGATGTCACGAGACGATGACCCATTCCGGCATCCCGCCCCGCATTCTTATCCGCTGGTGTTTCCATCCAGCGGGTCCGGTGGGTATATAAGGAGGCAACAACAGGCCTGCAAGCGCTGCTGCCACCTGTAAATCCCGAAAATTTGGTATGTGTTTCATCGGTACGGGCATTATCCTTATGATATGACTGTGCTGCACATTCGCGATTTCGAGATTCACTCTGGTTATTTTGCACCGGACGCGCAGCAAAAGCTGGTCGCGGAGCTTCGCGGTATTCTTGGTAAAGCACCGTTGCTTCAGCCGGTGACCCCACGCGGCACACCGATGTCTGTTCGGATGAGTGCGGCTGGCACCTATGGCTGGATCAGTGACCGCAAGGGGTATCGCTATGAGCCACAGCACCCGTTCGGTACGCCGTGGCCTCAGATTCCCGGAGTTCTTTTGGCGATGTGGCAGAACCTTGTACCTGATGCCCGGGCCCCAGAGTGTTGTCTGATCAACTGGTATCACTCCGAGGCCAAGATGGGGATGCACCAAGACAAGGATGAAGCGGACCTGTCTCAGCCTGTCGTTTCGGTTTCGCTTGGGGACGAAGCTTTGTTCCGCATGGGCAATACAACGCGCGGCGGGAAAACCGAGTCTGTTTGGTTGCGATCCGGGGATGTGGTTGTGATGGCAAAGGCTGCGCGGCACGCCTATCACGGAATAGACCGTATTCGACCGAACAGTTCGACCCTTTTGCCAAAGGGCGGACGGATAAACCTGACGCTGCGAGTCGTGACCTGATCAGCGCCGCGCCGACCAGGAGACCGATGCGTGTCGACGGGTGTAGAATTCGCCCATCAAGCCGATCATGAGCAGGGTGAGCGACAGATAGACGACATATTCCCAGTTCGAATTTCGGGGGACGTAGTTGACGAAGGCATAACCGCGCGCCTGATCTATGGTGTGAAACAGCGGGTTCCAATCGAACATTGAGATCATGAAAGACGGAAGCGAATTCGCCACAAACATCTTGCCAGATGCAATCATGTTGGCACGTTTGTAGATAGTAGAAAGCGTACTTGTCAGGCCCGGAAGCCATGGCTTCATCGCAAGAAACACCATCCCGACCGCACCGCCCGAAAGCCAAGCAAGAAGAAACATTCCCATGACCGGTGCGGGATCGACGATTTCGGTCAGTACGTAAGGGTTCATCGCGACATCGTAGATAAAAAGGATGAAGAAGATCGCGAGCAACTGGATGTAGAGGATCGACAACATTCCCGAGAAAATTGAGATGACGGTGTTCATCGGCGCGTGCTGCATCATCGCGCTGGAGGGGCCTTCGCTGCCCAAAACAGCGCCTACGGCCTTATTGTGCGTCATGAACAGGAAAATGCCGGTCAGCAAAAAGATGACGAAATCACCCCGCAACGCCAGCCCTTTGAGACCCATGATGCTAAACATCACATAGAAGAACAGGACAAAGAGCAGGGATTGAAACACGCTGACCACGATCGACATGAACGCGTTACCGTGGGCCTTGCGGATTTCGCGAACCGTGTTGTGGTAAATCAGTTCAAGGATATTGACCGCCGAGGACGCCCGGTTGGTCGGCACCGATTTCTGGAACATCTATTTTCTGCCTCTGCCGAAGCCCGCGTTTTTCCATCAGTTCGCCTGACTGTTATTGCGGACATTTGTTAAGGCAACGATAAGAGAGCCGCGCATTTAAATCAATCGACGTGAGGGCGGATCACCATGAACTATGAAGAATTGACAATCACCATGCGTCGTCTTGCTTTGGAAGCTGGCGACAAAATCATGGAGATTTACAAGGCCGACGATTTTGCCGTCCGGTCGAAATCCGACGAAAGCCCAGTCACCGAAGCGGATGAAGCAGCGGATGCGCTGATCTCGGCAGGATTGCGTGCAGCATTTCCCGACATCGCACTGATTACCGAAGAACAGGCCGACACACATAATTTGGATGTGCACGATTTCCTGATTGTCGATCCGTTGGACGGCACCAAGGAATTCATCCACCGCCGCGGAGACTTTACGGTCAATATCGCGTTGGTCGAGAATGGCGTTCCAACACGTGGCGTGGTGTATGCGCCCGCCAAAGACAGACTGTTTTATACAGATGCGACGGGTCAAAGCGTTGAAGAAACCGGCAGTTTTGACAAGCGGACGCCGGGTGCGACGACACCGATCCATGTCTCCACGCCGGATGCGGATGCACTAATGGTCGTGGCCTCCAAATCGCATCGTGATCAGGCAACCGACGATTACATCAATCGCTACACCGTCAAGGATAGCAAAAGCGCGGGTTCGTCGCTCAAGTTTTGCCTCGTCGCCACAGGTGAGGCAGATTTCTATCCACGCCTGGGCCGGACGATGGAATGGGATACAGCAGCAGGCCATGCGGTTCTGAACGGTGCAGGAGGCATGGTCTTGCGTTTGGATGATTTGCAGCCGCTTGCCTACGGCAAAGCAGGTTTCGCCAACCCGTTCTTCGTGGCTACCGCGCCGGGCATCGCATTGTCGCCTGTCTGACACGGCAAATGGCGGCGCTTGGGATCAGTGTTATCATCGTCAGTCGCCATCGGCCCGATTGGCTGGAGCGCTGCCTGCGCGCTGTTGGGCAACTGGATTACCCCTGTTTCGAAACGTTGGTGGTGGCGTGCCCCGCGGGCGCAAAGATCGCGCGCAACTTTGAACCGTTGCGGGTTATCGACCTTGACGTCGCCAACATTTCGACCGCGCGGAATGTCGGTGTGAACGCTGCCCAAGGCGAGGTTGTGGCCTTTATCGATGACGATGCTGTGCCAGAGCCGACATGGTTGTCCCACCTTGCCGCGGGATTCACAGATCCAGATGTGGCCCAAGTGGGCGGTACGACGCTTGGGCGCAATGGGCTGTCTGTGCAACATGCAGCGGCGTTGGTGGACGCCACGAGCCAAAGCTTTTCGGTGTCTGTATCAATGGAAGACCCCGTTGTATTGACCCCGGCTGAAGGTAAGCACCCACGCCTGCATGGCACAAACATGGCCTTGCGTTGGTCGGCAATCACGGAACACGCAGGTTTTGACGAACGGTTTGCGTTTTACCTCGACGAGACGGATCTGAGTTATCGGGTTTCCTGCGGCGGTGGGCGGACAGTTTTTGCACCGAAAGCCGTTGTGCATCATGCCAGTGGTCCCAGCACCTACCGAGATGCGGATCGGACACCGCGCCATGTGTTCGAGATTGCAGCATCTGCGGCGGTGTTTCATGGCAAGCACTGTGAACCGTCTCAGCGTCAAGCCGCCCAAACAGCGTTTCTGACAGACCGGCGAAAGTGGATCCTGCGACACATGCAGCAAGGACCGATGACGCCTGACACAGCGTGGGCGCTGATGCGAGAGCTTGACGCGGGATATGCTGCCGGATGCAGCAGGGCTGCAATTGCCCCCCCTTCTTGGGCCTCGCAAGTCACAGGAAACGTCGACCATCGGGGGGTGACAGCGGACGACATATACTTTGTCACATCCGGGCGAGACACAAAGACTATTTGCGCCAAGGCAAAGGCTTTGGCTGCAAAAGGACAGCGCGTGACGGTTTTCGATTTTCGGCAAAATGCACGATACCATCGGGTTAGTTATACAAATGACGGTTTCTGGCTGCACACCGGAGGCATATATGGCCGAGAAATTCGAAACGAAGCCGTGATACGGTCCAGCACGTTGGAAGACAGGGTGCGCCAGACGCTTGAACGCCTGAAAGGCATCCGATCAAAAAATCCGCTTTTTCCCGCTGGTTAGACATAAATTCGACAAAAGTCCTTATTATTTGGTTTGTGAAGCCGTACACTAAGGTACGAGTTTGTCAGGTAATCATTGCCGCGCAGTAAGACGCGACGAGGAGGAGCAGCCCGATGCGTAGAAAAGTAACCAAGGCAGTTTTCCCGGTAGCGGGGCTTGGAACGCGCTTTCTTCCGGCCACGAAATCCGTACCCAAGGAAATCATGACATTGGTGGATCGTCCGCTGGTGCAATACGCAATCGACGAGGCCCGGGCGGCTGGCATCAAGGAATTTATCTTTATCACCTCGCGCGGGAAAAGCGCGCTTGAGGATTATTTCGATGAAAGCCCCATTCTTGAGCGCGAACTGCGCAAAAAGGGCAAGCTGGATATTCTGGAAGACCTGAAATCCACGAATATGGAAAGTGGCGCCATTGCGTACATGCGTCAGCACAAAGCGCTGGGACTCGGTCACGCGGTTTGGTGCGCACGCCGGCTGATCGGCGATGAACCGTTTGCAGTCATGCTGCCGGATGATGTGATCTCGGCTGAAAAGCCTTGCCTTCAGCAGATGGTAGAAGCCTACGAAGAAACTGGCGGCAACATGGTCGCCGCTATGGAAGTGCCGCGCGACAAGACGTCGAGCTATGGTATCCTTGACGTCAAAGATGACATGGGGTCGATGGTTTCGGTCAAAAACATGGTCGAGAAGCCCAAAGTCGAAGATGCGCCTTCCAACCTTGCCGTGATCGGGCGCTACATCCTTGATCCGCAAGTGCTCAAGAACCTCAACAAGCTCAAAACTGGTGCGGGCGGAGAGATCCAACTGACGGATGCCATCGCACAGGAAATCGAAGGGACGGGCGTCTATGGTTACCGTTTCCGGGGTCAGCGGTTCGATTGCGGATCAAAGGCTGGCTTTCTACAGGCGACGGTTGCCTTTGGACTTGCCCGCGACGACCTCAAGGACGATTTGCGCGCGTTCCTTGATTCCGTGATGCATATCGACAACGCGGCTGAATAAGCCATGCCAACCCGCGGCGGACGTGATGACAAAAAGATCATGGTCCGCGCGGGTGCAATACTGCCAACCGTTGACCTGACCGATGACCCTGCCCGCCATCGCGCATAGCCCGGCGGCTGCGCATCTTTTGGATGTGACACGTACAGTCCGCCGCGCCGCAATGCGACCCACGGGGATCGATCGGATCGAGCGCGCTTATATCGACCACCTGATCGCCGACCCGGCCCCGCTGTTTGGCCTCGTCAGGACGAAACTGGGGTTCCTTTTGCTGGACAAAGCTGGATGCGAACGGCTTTTGGCGCATTGCGACAAGCCGCTCTGGACCGCGACCGACGTTGTATCATGGGCTTCCAGAACCAAGGACACAGGCCGCGCGATCGCGGAAAGCGGTTTGCGCAAGATTGCCCGGGATCGCGCGCTACCTTCACGCCTTACCAAGATGCTCAAGCGGCACCTGCCGCCGGGTACGGTTTATCTCAACGTCGGACAGAGCCAATTCAACGACCGGGTCATTCACGCGTTGCGCGCCTGTGACGACGTTCGGATTGGCATCTATATTCATGATACGATCCCGCTTGATTGGCCCGATTTTCAAACCCAGAAATCACGGCAGGCCTTTAAAGCGTTCTTTGCAAAGGTTGACCACTATGCCGATCTTGTGTTCTGCAATTCGCAAAATACGAGATTGCGCATATTGCACCATGCACGGGAAATGACCGCAGATCGGGTTCATGTGTTGTTGCCGGGACTGCCCGATATACGCGTTGCGACGCCGCCCAAAGGTCCATGGACAGACAAACCCTATTTCATGGCGATCGGAACGATTGAGCCCCGCAAGAATATCGGTTTTTTGCTGGATATTTGGAAAGATTTCGCCAGTGACGATGATCCCCATCTCATCTTATGCGGACGGCGGGGTTGGATGAACGAAGATGTCTTCGCCCGACTGAATCAGAACCCAGCCAATGTTCATGAACTTCCGGCATTGGCAGACGACGCGATGTGGGGCCTGCTTCGCGACAGCAATGGATTGCTTTTTCCCAGCTTGGCCGAGGGGTTTGGATATCCCGCGTTAGAGGCTGTGCAGTTGAATGTGCCGCTCATTTGCAACCCATTACCAGTGTTCAATGAGATCTTGGGGTCCACGCCTATTTACGCGAAGGAATCAGATTGCTACCTTTGGCGACAAGAAATTAAGAAACTGGCGCAACGACGTCGGGATCAGAGCGGTGAAAGGTGCAGGGTTATGTCTTTAGAGAGCCCGACTTGGCAGGAACATATCAACCAACTATTCACATCACTTTGATACCCACGCGGGGCGTGCGACCACATAGACGGGCGGCTGACTCTTGGGAGTGGTGCAAAGATACGGTTTAAGGCTTCAGCGCAAACGCTGGAGGATACGCGCGTTTCGCAAACGCCGCGAACTGAAACCTGTGTCCAATCGCACGGAGCTTATTCGCAAGTCCGACATCCTTTTGTTCTGCACCGTTCGGAACGAAGGGATACGTCTTCCGTATTTCCTGAAATACTACCGTGAAATGGGTGTGTCCCATTTTTTTATCGTCGACAACGACAGCACCGACGGCACTGCCGAAATGTTGGCGCAACAGCCCGATGTTTCGGTCTGGCACTCGCGCAAGAGCTACAAACGTTCCCGGTTCGGTATGGACTGGATGAACTGGCTGCTACGGCGCTACGGTCACGACCATTGGTGCCTGACTGTCGATCCCGACGAATTTTTTGTTTACCCGTTCTGCGACTCGCGCCCACTTCCCGCACTAACGGATTGGCTGGATGCATCTTCGATCCGATCCTTTAGCGCGATGCTGTTGGATATGTATCCGAAAGGCCGGATCGACGCAGTGCCCTATCAAGCAGGGCAAAACCCACTTGAGATCGCGTCTTGGTTCGATTCCGGGAACTATACGCTGAAGCGCAATCACCTTCTGGGCAATCTCTGGATACAGGGTGGTCCGCGTGCGCGTGTATTTTTTGCCGACCGACCGGAAGCGGCACCTGCACTGAACAAAATTCCACTGGTGAAGTGGCACCATCGTTATGCCTATGCGAGTTCGACACACATGCTTTTGCCGCGTGGTTTGAACTATGTCTACGACGAATGGGGCGGGGAAAAGGCGTCGGGCGCGCTTCTCCACACCAAGTTCATCAGCACGTTCAATGAAAAGGCGATGGAAGAGCTTAAGCGCCGCGAACATTACGCAGGAAGCTTGGAATACGTGGCCTATGCCAACGCTTTGCAGGACAATCCCGAACTTTGGTGCAAATGGTCCGAGAAATACATCAACTGGCGTCAGCTTGAGATTCTAGGCCTCATGTCGATGGGCAACTGGGCATGAGCATCGGGATCATCATGCTCGCGCACACTGCGCTGCATCGGGCAGAGCAGATCGCACGACATTGGACTAAGGCGGGATGCCCGGTGGTGATCCATGTGGATCAGGTGGTTTCGCCGAAGCGGTACAAGATCTTCACCGAACGGCTAAGCGATGACCCCCTCGTACGTTTTTCGCGGCGGCATCGTTGCGACTGGGGAACATGGGGTCTGGTGGCCGCCAGCCAAGATGCGAGCGAGTTGATGCTGGCCGAATTCGAAGAGGTCAGCCATGTCTACCTGACATCCGGGTCATGCCTACCGCTGCGCCCGGTTCAGGAATTGATCGACTACCTCAAGGCACGACCGCGCACCGATCACATCGAAAGCGCGACAACGGCGGATGTGCCATGGACCGTGGGCGGACTGGATGAAGAACGCTTTACGATGCGGTTCCCGTTCTCGTGGCGGCGTTCGCGATACCTGTTCGACAAGTTTGTCGAAGTGCAACGCAAAGTCGGTTACAAGCGCAAAATCCCCGAGGGCCTGACCCCGCATATGGGCAGCCAGTGGTGGTGCCTGACGCGGCAAACGCTGGCATCAATCCTCGAAGACCCCAAGCGCAGGGTGTACGACCGCTATTTCCGGCACGTCTGGATCCCCGATGAAAGCTATTTCCAGACACTTGCCCGGCTATATTCGACCAATATCGTCAGCCGCTCACTGACGTTGTCAAAGTTCGATTTCCAAGGCAAACCGCACATCTTCTACGACGATCACCTACAATTACTGCGGCGATCCGACTGTTTCGTTGCGCGCAAAATCTGGCACAACGCTGATCGCCTGTATGAGACCTTTCTAAGCCCCAAGCCCGGTGAGTTGAATCTGCAGGAACCCAATCCAGGCAAGATCGACCGCATCTTTGCCAAAGCGGTGGATCGACGAACACGGGGCAGATCTGGGCTATATATGCAAAGCCGGTTTCCTAACGAAGATTGGGAGAACGGGGTCACTGCGGCCAAGTATTCGGTGTTCCAAGGTTTCACCGAACTGTTCACCGACTTTGAACCGTGGCTGGCTCAGGTAACAGGCGCCCGTGTGCATGGACACCTGTTTGCACCCGACCGGGTACATTTCGCTGATGGTCAGACGGTGATGAACGGCGCGCTGTCGGACAATGCCACGATGCGCGACTATGACACGAAGATGTTTCTGACCAACCTGTTGTGGAACACCCGCGGCGAACGTCAGTGCTTTCAATTGGGGCCAAGCAGCACGCGGCATGTTGTGTGGGACATCGCCAAAGATCCCAATGCGCAGGTCTCGGTCATATCCGGCGCGTGGGCCATTCCGTTGTTCCAATCGAACCGGAGCTTTGCCGAATTGCGGCGCGAGGCGGCACAGTTACAGAAGATCGAAACAGAAATGCTAGACGCGTTACGGTCACCCTATTCCAAGTGCCGCCGACGGATTTGGACGATGGCGGAATTCATCGAAAGCCCTATGGAGGCGATCCAAGTGATTGTAGACGAAATCGGCACGCAGCCAAACCGGCGACTGACCGAGGCCCCGAAGATGGTTGATCTGACGGGTTTTGGACAGTTCCTGCAAAACCTCAAGAACCAAGGGATGCATCCGTATCTCATGGGGGACTTTCCAGCGGACCCAATCGCACACGGAGCGGTTCGAGATGGGGCACGCCCTCGACCCTACCTTGTGAAGAAGTAACGCGTGGCCTCGGATTTTGATCTTTTTGTTGTTTTCGCAGAGATGCGCACCGGGTCCAATCTGCTGGAAGACTACCTGAACCAGATCAGTGGCATCACCTGTCATGGAGAGGCGTTCAATCCGAACTTTATCGGTTATCCGAACCGCGATGACATACTTGGTGTCACGCAACGGCAGCGTGAGGACAATCCAGATCGGTTGCTACGCGCCATCCGGACACAGTCTGACGGGCTTGGTGGATTTCGGTATTTTCACGATCACGACCCGCGTGTTCTAGCCTCGATCCTGTCCGACTCGCGCTGCGCCAAGATCATCCTGACGCGCAATCCTTTGGACAGCTATATCAGCCTCAAGATCGCGCGGGCGACAGATCAATGGAAACTGACAAACGTCAAGAACCGCAAAGACGCGCAGGCCCATTTCGATTTGCATGAATTCGAGCGCCATCTGGGACAGATGCAAAGTTTCCAGCTTGAGATCATGCGGGCGCTACAAGTGACAGGGCAAAGTGCTTTTTATATCGGCTATGACGACCTGCATGACACCGAAGTGCTAAGCGGATTGGCGCGGTGGTTGGGACGTGATGCAGAGCCGGAAGGGTTTCAGAGCAATCTCAAACCACAGAATCCACAACCCTTGCCCGACAAGGTGGCCAATTACAGCCAGATGGAAGTCGCCCTACGCACGCTTGACCGATTTGATCTGACCCGCACACCGAATTTCGAACCTCGGCGCGGACCCGTTGTACCTTCCTATGTTGCCTGTTCACGACATCCACTGTTGTACCTGCCGGTCCGTTCCGGACCGGAAGCCCAAGTAAAATCGTGGATGAAAACGCTGGATGGCGACGGTTCGGAATTGCTGGCAGACTTCAATCAAAAATCCTTGCGTGGCTGGTTGCAGAACAACCCGGGACACCATCGTTTTTCGGTGTTGCGACATCCACTCGCGCGGGCCCATGCAGCCTTTTGCGACAAGATCCTGACCAGAGGTCCGGGCAGTTTTGCAAAAATTCGACAGCAGCTTATCAACTTTCACGGGCTTGAGTTGCCAGACGATCCCGATGATGCAGGCTATGACCTTCGCGCGCACAAAGCCGCGTTTGAGGGATTTTTGGCGTTCCTTCGGTCAAACCTGAATGGGCAGACAAGTATCCGCGTCGACGCACATTGGGCCAGCCAAGTGGCCTGCATTCAGGGCATGGCCGAATTCTGCCTGCCCGATCATCTGTTTCGGGAAAGCGAAATGCGGACCGCCCTAGTTCAGATGGCAGACCGCCTTGGTCTGCAAAGCGTACCAGACTGGCCTGCAGCGGAAGACCCAGACAATACGCGTTTGACACAGATCTATGATCACCACTTGGACAAGCTGTGTCGTGACGCCTATCCGCGCGACTACCTGATGTTCGGGTTTTCGAGGTTCGGTGGATCTGCCTAAGTCGGCATATCGGATCAGGCAGCTTGGACTGCTGCGGCCTCGGTTATGATGGTGTGTAGCGTGACAGGATCGGGATTGGCCCGCAGCTTGGCACAGAAGTTCTGATCGCGCAGTGTGCGCGATACAAGTGCAAGCGCCTTCAGATGTTCGACGCCTGCATCTTCGGGCGCAAAGAGGGCAAAAATCACATCAACCGGCTGCCGATCGATCGCTTCGAAATCAATCGGCTTTTCCAGAAGAATGAATGCACCAACAACAGAGTCGACACCATCGAGCCGCGCATGTGGCAAGGCGACGCCGTGGCCCACACCAGTTGGGCCAAGGCTTTCACGTTCAAGCAACGCCTCTACGGCGCGTTGAGCAGAGATGCCATAAGCAGACTCAGCGACGTCGGCGATATCATGCATCAAGCGTTTCTTGCTGGATGCACTCGTCACGGCCTTAACGGCTTTCGAATTCAACAGGTCTGCAAATTTCATGTACTGCTCGTTGTTGGGACGCTACCCGCCCGTATACCTACGTTATGGATCAATCCAGCCGATGTTGCCATCTTCCCGGCGATATACGACGTTAACACCGTCCTTTTTGTCATTTCGGAACACCAACACCGGCAGTCCCGCCAACTCCATTTGCATCACTGCCTCACCCACGGTCAGCGAAGGAATTTTGGTTTCCATCTCTGCGACGATGATGGGCTGCAGTGATTCCGGTTCGTCGTCATGCGCTTCGATTTCGCTGGCGAGGATATATGAGGATGCCCCAAAAAGTTCAACAGGTTCCGTTCGATCCTTGTGGTGGTCTTTCAAACGCCGTTTGTAGCGCCTCAATTGCTTGTCCATTTTTTCGCAACAAGCGTCGAAAGCCGCGTAGATTTCTGTCGCGTGCGCTTTGGCAGTTGCGTTCAAACCAGTCGACAGATGTACCACTGTCTCACAAACAAATTCATGGGCGCTCTTAGAGAAGACAACGGTCGCGTCTGTCGGGCGACCGGCATACTTGCCCAGCATCGCGTCCAGTTCGGTCTTCACATGAGTCTGCAGGGCTTCACCAACATCGATCTGCTTGCCGGTTATCTGGTAACGCATAGGATATCCTTTTTATTGTTTTGGTTCTGCAGCCGAACGGGTTCGGCATAGCCGACTGACACATTCGACAGCAAAAAGGAGATGGCGTCCTGACCGTTGTGTTTCATCCTCCAGCCAAGGTGGCAGGCAGAGCGGAAATTGACGGTCTGAGTCTTCAAACGCCATGCAATCATTTCAATCCCACGATGGCTGCGTGTCAATGTTTTCCGTCAAATGAAGCGGGAATTATCCAATGCGGAAACTGTCGCCCAGATACACCCTACGCACGTTCTCGTTGCGCACAACTTCGTCGGGTGATCCCGACATAAGGACCTTTCCATCATGCAGGATATAGGCGCGATCAACGATTTCGAGCGTTTCGCGCACGTTGTGGTCGGTGATCAACACGCCGATGCCGCGCTTCTTGAGGTCGGCCACCAAATGGCGAATGTCACCGACACTGATCGGATCCACACCCGCGAAAGGTTCATCAAGTAAGAGGTATTTGGGATCAGCCGCCAAGCAGCGCGCGATCTCAACGCGACGGCGCTCACCGCCGGATAACGCAAGCGCAGGAGCGCGGCGCAAATGTTCGATTGAGAACTCACCAAGGAGTTCCTCAAGCCGTTCGCGCCGTTTGTGGCGGTCCGTCTGGCTGATGTCGAGAATGGCGCTGATGTTGTCTTCGACGCTCATGCCACGGAAGATCGACATTTCCTGTGGCAGGTAACCGATACCCATACGGGCACGACGGTACATTGGTAGATAGGTGACATCGTGCCCGTCGATTAGAACCTGTCCGCCCTCAGGGTTCACCAATCCGGCGATGGCATAGAAAGACGTGGTTTTGCCGCTGCCGTTTGGACCAAGAAGGGCGACAACCTCGCCGCGATGCACCTCAAGCGAAACATCGCGAATGACGACACGTTTCTTGTAGCTTTTGCGCAGATGCCGAACGAGCAGACCACTTTCGCCTTCGGTGACAGAGAGCGATGGACCCGTCATCAATTTTCGCCCGATTGGAAGACCGTTCGCACCCGGCCGTTCATCAGCGCGGTGCCCGCTTCCAGATCAACATCCATGCTATCGGACACCAATGTGTTTGCGCCTTGTGTCAGCAACACGTTCCCCAACATGCGGATTGAGCCCCGGTTGACTTCGTATTCGGCGGAATCCGCTTCGGCTGCTTGGTCGCCGTTGACCAACGTCACACCGCCTGTGGCCTCTAGCCGTTCGACGCCCGTTTGGTTCTCGGTGTAAAAGACCAAGACACGCGGCGCAGTCAGACGCATTTCGCCCTGTCCGATAATCACATTTCCAGTAAACAGAGCCGACCCATCGTTCTGCGAAACTGACAAGGCATCGGCGCTGACTTCCACTGGGAGAGACGTGTCCTGCTGCACCGCGCCAAAAGCGACCTGGGTCCCTTGCGCCTGCGCCAGTGACGCAACACCAACCGCGACAACGGTTAAAATTGTTCGGATCATCATTCGGCCCCGTCTTGTTGGGGGATGTATACCAGCTTTACCCCATCCGTGAACAGCAGCTGAATGTCCGAGGTTTCGCCAATTTCTTCTACCCGGAGTTTTCCCGCCGATAACGTGAGCCCCGGCCCATCAGCCTGGACCTCAGACGTACTTTCGATAGCGATGCGATCAATTTCCGCATCCAGCCCAATTGCGCGCACAGTATAGCCAGAACTGCTTTCCAACGTGACGCCGTCACGCAGCAAAAGGCGATCGCCTTCTTCTATCTGGCCTAAAGTAGCGTCTATCACGATACGGTTGCCGTCGCGCACGTCGATGATCGCACGCAGATCATCTGCGATCATACCAGTGCTTTCAGGATCGCTGAACCGGGCCTGACGGGCCGCAAGTGTCAGCCCCTGCCCGTTTTCTGTTGTGCCCGCATAAAACGGGCTACCAATCTGTTCGGTTTGCGTCGGATCTGCACCACCGGTCAGCACGGGAATGGCAGCAATAGAGTCGGGTCCGCGCGAATACAGAAAGATTGTGGAAAGAAGCGCAAGCGCACCCAGCGGAAGCAGGATCTTCAACCAGGCGATCAGGCGCGAATACATTCTATATGTCCGCGCGTTCAGCTATGGGCGAAAATGTCGGTATCAGGCCAACCGGCAAGATCAAGCTGCGCTCGCGTTGGCAAGAAATCGAAACAAGACTGCGCCAGCTCCGCCCGCCCTTCACGTTCAAGCATTGTTTGCAGGGCATCTCGCAGCTTATGCAGGTAAAGGACATCCGATGCAGCATACTCGACCTGAGCCTGACTCAGGGCTGCGGATCCCCAATCGCTTGACTGCTGTTGCTTTGAAATGTCGATGCCCAAAAGCTCTTGCAATAACGCCTTGAGCCCATGACGGTCTGTATATGTACGCACCAAACGGCTGGCGATCTTGGTGCAGAAGACCGGCGCGGTGGTAACGCCGAACGCGTTTTGCATTGCAGCGATGTCAAAGCGCCCAAAGTGAAAGAGCTTTAGCACGTTTGGATCGGTCAAAAGCTTTTCAAGATTAGGAGCCGAGGTCTGACCCTTTTCGATTTGAACGAGATGCGCTGTTCCGTCCCCGCTGGACAATTGCACAACACACAGACGGTCACGGTGCGGATGAAGCCCCATAGTCTCGCAATCAATTGCGACCTCGGGCCCAAGATCGAGACCGTCAGGAAGATCGCGGACGTGGACAGTGTTGGGCATCGGAATTCATCCTGTTCATGGAACCTGATCGGCAGATAGACCTTAGCCGATTGTGGCGCAACCTGCGCAAGCCCGCCGCACTTTCGTCTGATTCTGATTTTTCGGACACGATTCGGGCTCAATCGTGTCGCAAGCTGTCTAAAGATAGCCACAATTATACCAAATATATTTCAGTATATGTCAGCCCGTGATCAAGGCAGTCAACCACAAGAGCTGCGTCCACATCGCGTTAATCATAGCCATTTTTTGAAACAATTGCCCTTTGCATCCGCTCTTTCAGAGCAAAAACGAGCGAGCTTGGGCCAGATTTGCGCCGAACCCTGGCCGTCTTCACCGGCGAAACAATCGGCCACAAAACCAAGGACTGATGAAGCATCGCATGAGTTAGCGAAGCCAAAGAGGCAGACATTGCTTTTTTGATCACAAAAAGCGAACCAATCGAAAGATAGTCTTCCAGAAGCGAAAACGGTCAAGCCCTCAACCCTTGTCCTAAAGTTGCAGATTCCGTCATTTTAGGGCGAATGGGAAAAATGTGATTTCAAGGCTCATTATTTCCAAAACGGCGACAAGCACCTACACACGCATAAGGGGATGAAGAATTGGGAATACACGAAAAAGTTTCCCCCCATTCCGAAAGTTGACCGAAATAAGGCGTATCGTCATAAAGAGGCCATGCTTCGGCAGGTCACAATCCTGCCGCATTTTCGTAAGGCACTTGGGGGTTGGTGCTTCCACTAGGGAGTTGTGTAAGGGTCCGTCTGCTGAAATCTGCCACATAGCCTGAAAATCTGAAGATCGGACACGTCGTCCGCACTTTCATGCTCATCGCAATGCGCTTTGAGCAAGCGATATTTTCTTGCCTACCGGCACCCGGCAAGCGGCCCAGCACATTGGGTTAACAGGGTCATAAATGACACTTCACATTCGCCAGCCGGGTCCGCACGCCAAAGTCGAAACACTGGTCAACGCTGCCTTTTCAAGAACCGAACCGACAAGCATCTACCGTGACTATTTCAAGCGCATCGTGGACATCACATTGGTGATCATGGCCGCGCCAGCCGTACTGTTGGTGCTTGGGATTTGCGCACTGTTGATTGCGCGTGACGGCGGTTCGCCCTTCTACCAGCAAGCTCGCGTCGGCCGTTTCGGCAAGACATTCAAAATGTGGAAATTGCGGTCAATGGTAGCGAATGCGGATGCTGCGCTGGAAGAGCACCTGAGCGCAAATCCAGCGGCCCGCCTCGAATGGGATCGCAACCAGAAACTGCGCCATGATCCTCGGATCACGAAAGTTGGCCAAATCCTGCGCAAAACGTCGCTGGACGAACTCCCGCAGCTTTGGAACGTTCTGAAAGGCGACATGTCACTGGTTGGTCCGCGTCCGATGATGGTGGATCAGCAGACGATGTACCCGGGTTCAGCCTACTACGCGCTGCGCCCCGGCATCACCGGCTTTTGGCAGGTGTCTGTGCGCCACGAGAGCAGCTTTGCTGAGCGCGCAACCTATGACGCGGAATACCTGCGCAAGGTGACCTTTGCTCAGGACCTGTCCGTGATGTTGAAGACCGTTAGCGTCGTAACCAAAGCCACTGGCTGCTGATCAGTCAGATCGCTGCGCCAACGCATGATGGCGCAGCGTCTGCATGAGTTCATCCAAAGCTTTGGCGTTCAGCTCATTGATCAACCGACCCTGATCATCCCATTGCTGCGCCGTCGCGGCGACCATCACTTCCGGCCCCGTAATCAACAAGGGTCGGAAAGGCGTCAGGCAGAGACGCGCCATGTTCTGCGTCCGCTCACCCCCGGCGCGACCCGCCGCAGCAGACATCAGCGCCACCGGCTTGTTCGCCCAAGGTGCGCCCTTTGTCCGACTGACCCAATCTAGCGCATTCTTGAGAACGCCTGAAATGCCCTTGTTGTATTCAGGCGTCGAGACGATGACCGCATCTGCCGACGCGATCTGATCTGCGAGTGTTTGAACCTCTATCGGGATGCCCGACGCGGTCTCCAGATCTCCATCGTAGAGCGGAAGATGCAGATCGCCTTCGACGAAATCCGCATCGCCGAACCGACGGGCGGCTTCGAGCATGAGAAGTCGGTTCGTCGACGCTTTGCGAAGAGACCCGCACAGGCCAACAAGTTTCAATTCTGCCATGGTCATTCTCTTGATCTGTTTTCCGCACACTTGGCGCGGCGATTTCGGATGGCAAGCCATCACCAGCGCCAAGAAACAAAAAGACCCGCATCACAAGGATGCGGGCCATTTTCTTAGAGCCCGATTTGAAACTAATTGAGTGAGTTCAGCATGTTGTGCTTCTGTTCGGTTGCAAAGCTGAACGGAGATCACGATGGCTTGGACCGAACTCACCCGACGTCAACATGCCCGAGTGGGCGACAAGTATGCAA
>JANSYF010000036.1 GCA_024742575.1 Paracoccaceae bacterium
GCAATTGTTCTACCGGATGCCAGATTACAAGAATGTGCTGAACACCTTTGTCTGGCAGGAATACGATCTGGCCCCGGATCATCCCAAATTGTTCGGGTTTATCGAATTCTGGCAGGACACGATCGAAGGCCCGCTGCATTCAGTGCAATACACCCACCGCAAGATGCTGTCGTCCGGCGAATGGCAGCAGATTGTCGGTGAATTTACGGTCCATTAAGAACGTCGTCCTCGGGCTTGACCCGAGGACCTCTTGACCAAAAAATCTTCGGGCCAAGCCCTAAGACGACGCTGACTGGCCCTGTCACACCCCGTAAATCTCTCCGAACTTGGCCTCAAGATACGCCAGCAACGGCGCTTCGTTGGGCGCAAAACCACACGCGCGTTCGATCACCTCGCGCGGCTCGTACAGCCCGCCATGACGCTGCAGATTGTCGCGGAGCCAACCTGTTGCCGCAGATGTCTCGCCCGAAGCCAATTGCGCATCCAGATCTGGCACAGCCTTGCGCAGCGCCTCATGCAGGCAACCCGCATAGACATTGCCCAGCGAATAAGTGGCGAAATAGCCAAACAAACCCACAGACCAGTGCACATCCTGCAACACACCGTTGGACGGTTTGTCGACCGCATAACCGAAATCGGCCTCGAACCTAGTGTTCCACGCCTCTTCTAGGTCTGACACATCCAGCGTTCCGGCAATCAACTGTCGCTCCAGATCGAAGCGCAGCAGAACATGCAGGTTGTATTGCACCTCATCTGACTCGGTGCGGATATAGCCTTTGTGCACACCATTCACGGTACCGTAAAACGCATCAGGATCGCTAATCCCGAAAGCGCCAAACGCTTCGACCATTTGCCCGTGCAGCCAGCCGCTAAAGGCGCGTGAGCGGCCCAACTGGTTCTCGTAAATCCGGCTTTGGCTTTCATGCACACCCATCGACACACCGCGCCCCAATGGCGTCAGCAGGTAGGCTTGGTCGATATTCTGCTCATAGGCCGCGTGACCAACCTCGTGGATTGTCGAGTAAATGCAGCTGAACGGATCCGTCGGATTGGTGCGCGTCGTGATCCGAACGTCATTGCCTGAGCCGGAACTGAAGGGATGCACCGCCTTGTCGACACGCCCGCGGCTCATGTCATAGCCAAAGGTCTTGGCGATCTGGCGCGACAGCTTCATCTGAGCGCTTTCGTCAAACGTGCCGCTTAACGCCGCCGGGGCAGGGGCACCCAACACCTTGTCGCGCAACGCCACCAACCGCGGCCGCAGCGCCCCGAACATCGCGTCCAACTGCTCTGCCGTGGCTCCGGGTTCATAGTCTTGCAACAGCGCGTCATAGGGATCGCCACCCTCGGCCAGCGCCGCACCTTCCTGACGCCGCAGGTCCAGAACCCGCTCCAGAGTCGGTGCAAAGGCCGCGAAATCGTCATTCGCCCGCGCCTCGGCCCAAATGCCTTGGGCCATCGACGTGGTGCGCGCCAGTTCCGCCGCCAGATCGGCAGGCACTTTTGAGGCGCGGTCGAAATCCCGCTGGATGTGCCGCAGATGCGCCTTGGCCTCGTTATCGCTGCCTTTGGCCTTGGCCAGCCAGTCGCCGACACGCGGGTCCATGCGCCGTGCATGCAGTACCGCTTCCAGTGCGCCCATTTCCTCGGCCCGTTGCGCCGCAGCACCGCGCGGCATGGTGGTTTCCTGATCCCAACCCAGTCGTCCGGCGACTTGGCCCAGCGCCTCTGTTTCGCGCGTGAAGGCCATCAAATCATCATAAGCCGTGCTCATGCTGTCGCTCCTCGAATGGATTGTTGTACCGGGTACTGCGCGCCAAACCGCGCCCGCAGGATCAGCACCCACAGGATCACAGCGCCCACCTGATGCGCAATGGCGATCTGCCAAGGCGCCATATAGAGAACGGTCACGACGCCCAGCGCCATTTGCACCCACAGCATGGCAAAAACCGCGTTGAACCGGAACCGCGTGTCGGCATTTGGCGACTTGCGCGCCCGCAACCATACGACGATGCCAAAGGCCAGCAGCAGATAACCCGCGATACGGTGCATGAACTGCACAAGGCCGGCGTTTTCGAAGAAGTTGCGCCATATGGGTTCGATATCGAACGGGAAGGGCGGCAGGAACGCCCCGGCCATCAAGGGCCAGTCGTTGTAGGTGCGCCCCGCGTCAATGCCTGCCACCAACGCGCCCAGCAGGATTTGCAGGAAGGTAAAGTGCAACAACCCGGTGCCCAGCCCGTAAAGCTTGCCCTCCCGCGACCGCCGCGCCTGCATCAGATCGCGATCTTCGCGGCCGAGCTCGAACGTGTACCACGCGATAAAGCCAAGGATAACGAAGGCCAAACCAAGATGGGTCGCCAACCGATATGAGGCCACGTCGAGCATGGTGCCCGTTAGGCCAGAGGCCACCATCCACCAGCCAATCGCACCTTGGATGCCACCCAGAACGCCAAGGAAGAACAGGCGCCCGGTCCAGCCCGTGGGGATCTTGCGCGCCAGCAGGAACCCGAAAAAGCCCAGCGCCCAGACAAGGCCGATCACCCGGCCCAACTGCCTGTGCCCCCATTCCCACCAATAGATGAACTGGAACTCGGCAAGGCTCATGCCTTTGTTCTGCAATTGGTATTCGGGGATCTGGCGATAAAGGTCGAACTCGCGCTGCCAGTCCTCGGCATTCATCGGCGGTAGTGCCCCCGCAAGGGGCCGCCATTCGGTGATCGACAACCCGCTATCGGTCAACCGGGTCAGCCCACCCACGGCGATCATCACCATGACCAGTGCAAAGAGGATCATCAGCCAAACCCGGATCGCGCCCCGCGCGCCGCGCTTGCCCGCGTCGATCATGCCACCCTTGGGGGCCTCCTTGCGCGGTGTCTCTGCACCGACCTCTTCAAAGATGCTGCGTTTGCTGCTCATTCAGGGGGTCTCCTTCTTGGGCGAAAGACTAGGCTTGGGGCAGGGCCGCTTCAAGGCGCGAGGCTAGCCCTTCTCCTTCCAGCGCACCATTTGCCGCAGCACACCATGCAGCATCTGCACATCCGCGCGGGTTAACGGCATGCGCGACCACATGTTGCGCAGGTTCAGTTTCATGCTGTCCGCCTTGGTTTCGGGAAAAAAGAACCCGGCCGTATCCAACGCGGTCTCGTAATGCTCGGCCAGCTTGTCCATCTCGATGGCATTTGCCCAGTCTGTGCCCGCCAATTCCACGGCCTCCGGTGCGATCTCGACCGACTGCCGTCGCCATTCATACCCCGTCAGCAGCACACATTGCGCAAGGTTCAAGGATGCAAACTCGGGGTTAACCGGAACCGAAATAATCGCATTGGCCAGTGCGATGTCGTCATTTTCCAACCCCGCGCGTTCTGGTCCGAACAACACAGCCACCTTTTCTCCAGCGGCGATCTTTTCGCGCGCAATTTCCATCGCGCGTTCCGGCGTCATCACCGGCTTGGTCATGTCGCGTTGCCGCGCCGTGGTCGCAAACACATAAGAACAATCCGCCACCGCATCGACCGTGCGATCGACCAGCGCTGCATCATCCAAAATCCGACCCGCGCCCGACGCCATCGCGACTGCCTTTGGGTTCGGCCAGCCATCACGCGGCGCCACAAGACGCATCCGGTCCAGCCCGAAATTCAACATGGCTCGCGCGGCGGCCCCGATATTTTCACCCATCTGCGGGCGCACCAGAACAAAACTGGGCTGCGGCGTGTCGCTCGGCATGGAATAGGTCTCCGAAAATCTCAGGTCGCGCCTGACTATTGTGCGCACGCTCAAAGGGCAAGCAGTGCAAGCCCTTGGCGCAGGGCGCGAAATCACGGTATAGGGTGTCGACCACCAAGGAAGGGGCCGAAGATGTCCGACACAGAGCAGCCACAGATCTACCTGATCACACCACCCGAGATCGAACTCAGCCATTTCCCGACCGATCTGGCCCGGGTGCTGGACGCCGAAGAGATTGCCTGTATCCGCCTGTCCCTTGCCACGCGCGACGAAGACCTGATCCTGCGCGCAGCCGACGCCGTACGCGAGGTGGCACATCGCTTTGATGTGGCTTTGGTGATCGACACCCATGTGGTGTTGGCCCAGCGCCTTGGCCTAGACGGCGTTCACCTGACTGATGGCGCACGCTCGGTGCGCATGGCACGAAAGGAACTGGGCGCAGATGCAATCGTCGGCGCGTTTTGCGGGAACTTACGTCATGACGGCATGAGTGCGGGCGAGGCCGGAGCGGATTACGTCAGCTTTGGCCCAGTGGGGAAAACCACCCTGGGCGATGGGTCCTGCGCCGAGTCAGAGTTGTTCCAATGGTGGTCTGAAATGATCGAAATCCCCGTGGTCGCAGAGGGCGGGCTTGATGCCGACATTGTGCGCATGTTGGCCCCTATGACCGATTTCTTTGGCATCGGAGAAGAGATTTGGCGAACCGATGATCCGGTGGCGGCCTTGAAAATCATAACTGCCGCTATGGTAGGCTGATCGGGTCAGGGGGCTGTCTGCCCCCTCGGCGCGTACCGCGCCTTACCCCCGAAAGTATTTCTCAACCAGAGAAGTAACAAAGCGTTAACCTGAACGCGGCATTCTGCACGAGCGGTACAGGCGGAAGCGCCAATGACCGCAACCGGAGAAGCCCCCTGCCATAGATGCAGGGGGTGGACCTGACCCATGTCTTCTCTGGTTCACAAATACTTCGGGGGTTTGGGGGCAGAGCCCCCAAGCGTAGGATCAGGGAATGATCCGCGTGTATTTCACGCCTTCCAGCGTCGCGCCAAGGCGCAGACCCGCCTGTCCGAAAATCACCGCGATGACCGGCGCCAGCGATGTTGTGGTTTCGGCTGCAATGGTTTCACCGCCTTCGGGGATTGCATATTCGATATTGGCACCAGCAGCCCAACCCGGCGAGCGGCGGAAATTCATCAGCGCGTCTTCGGTCATGAAAAACAGCACATGTGCGTATTGCTGTGCTCCGATCTGAAGTCCGGCGCTGGCCTTGGTGGTCGAGTAGTAATCCACCGTAATCCCACCGACGCGCAGTGCGCCGCGTCCAAAGGCACCGCCAAGGCCAAGCCCAGCCTCGGTCACCAATGGCATGACAAGCAGGCCGTTGGCGTTGGCTGCAAGGTTCTGCGTTCCGGGGAAGCGGCGGTACATTTCCGAAATGGTCGCATCGACCCGCGCGTCGATCCGCGCGCCGCCATTGCCGCCCACGCCGTTGTTACAGCCGGCCAAAAGGAATGTCCCGCCAAGCCCAAGGGCCAGTTCGCGTCGTGTCAGGGATGTCATTGTCTCTGCTCTTTCTTTGCCGATGCCTCTGAAGTCCGGCTGTGCCGCCGGTTGCGCAACAGTATAGCCGCAGAGACGCGCCCTGTCACTAAGGATAGATCACGATAAGCGGCGCACCGCTATCCGTTGAGCAAACGCGCCGCGGCTGGTGCAAAATACGTCAAAACCCCGTCACAACCGGCGCGTTTGAATGCCATCAGACTTTCCAGCATCACCCGATCGTGATCCAGCCAGCCGCGTCCGGCGGCACCTGCCAGCATCGCATATTCGCCCGACACCTGATAGGCGAAGGTCGGCACACCGAACATGTCCTTGGTGCGGCGGCAGATGTCGAGATAGGGCATGCCCGGCTTGATCATCACCATATCGGCCCCTTCGGACAGGTCGCGCGCGATCAGGCGCATCGCCTCATCTGAATTGCCCGGATCCATCTGGTAGCCCTTTTTGTCGCCCTTGAAGGCACCCGATGCGCCCACCGCATCCCGGAACGGTCCGTAAAAGGCGCTGGCAAATTTCGCGGCATAGCTAAGGATCGCAACGTTTTTGAACCCTTCGCCTTCCAACGCGCCCCGCATCGCAGCGATACGACTGTCCATCATGTCGGATGGGCCGATGATGTCCGATCCGGCGCGCGCCTGAGACAGGGTTTGCTTGACCAGCGCTTCGACAGTTTCGTCGTTCAGGATGTAGCCGCTTTCATCCATGTAACCGTCATGGCCGGTGATGTTGTAGGGGTCCAACGCAACATCGGTCATAATCATGATATCGGGCACTGCGTCCTTGATCGCGCGGGTGGCGCGATTGGAAAGGTTTTCAGGATTCCATGCCTCGGCGCAGTCCTGGGTCTTGAGTGATGGATCCGTATAGGGAAAGAGGCAGATTGCCGGGATTCCCAAGGCATGCGCTTCGCGGGCGGCTTCGACCACTTTGTCGACAGATCGCCGCAGCACTCCGGGCATCGACGGCACCGGCTCTTCGATTCCTTCACCATCCCGCACAAACACCGGCCAAATGAAATCATCCGGTGTCAGAGTATTTTCGCGCACCATCGCGCGCAAAGCCTCGGTACGGCGAAGACGTCG
The DNA here is from genome assembly GCA_024742575.1 of Paracoccaceae bacterium. Taxonomy (GTDB): domain Bacteria; phylum Pseudomonadota; class Alphaproteobacteria; order Rhodobacterales; family Rhodobacteraceae; genus Marivita. Next base: position 6,369 of record JANSYF010000036.1, read on the forward strand.
CAATCGTGTGGCGGGAAAAGCGGGGGTGATCGGTTTCATTGGGGCAGTCCTTGTCTTTATCGTGATTGGGTGGCATGGAATGATCGCTGGAACAAGGCCTGCCACGCGTTAAGGCCATTTGACTTGAGGGATGACGCGCGCCTTGGATTGGTATTCCACCGTCTTTGAATTGATCGACATGCGGTCCTTTTCCAACCTCTGGTTTTGGATAGCCTTGGCTGTTGCATGGTCTTCCGCCAGCCATTGGGTGTTGGGCGTGCCATTCGATATGGTCAGTCGCGCGCGGCGCAAAGGCGGGCAGGCGGCCGAGGATCTGACCGATCTGTTGCGCATCAACACAACCCGACTTTTATACATCGCTGACGAAGCCGGGCTTTGGGTGGTCGCCTCGGGTACGTTTTTCCTCACAGGGTTTGCCGTGCTGGGATGGGCCTATTGGGTTGAGATCGCGCAGGCGCTTTTTCTCTTGGGATTGCCGATGTCCATGGTCAGCTTGCTAAGCGTCTACACGGCCCGGGCATTGCACGAAAAAGACCATGATCTTGATGCGGTCTACAAACGTCTTGGGCGGCATCGATTGATCGTACAGGGCATCGGGATGGTGTCGATTTTCGTAACTGCGATGTGGGGCATGTATATGAACCTCAGCGTTGGTGCGCTTGGCGGTTGACGCGGGCACGGTGCCGCGCCACATGACCGCGTTATGAAGACATCCCAACACATCACCATGGGCGGCGCGCCCGAAGGCTTTGACGCCCGTCTGGTTCTGGCCGAGGCCGAAAAGCACGGCGGTGCAGTTTGTCACATCGCGCGCGATGATCGCCGTCTTGCGCAGATGCGCGAAGCGCTGCGGGTCTTTGCGCCTGCGATACCGGTTTTTGTCTTTCCCGGTTGGGATTGTCTACCATATGACCGGGTGTCGCCGAATCCCGATATTTCTGCCACGCGCATGGCCACGCTTGCTGCACTGACCCATGCGATGCCGTCGCAATACGTGTTGCTGACCACCATGAGCGCCGCAACCCAACGCGTGCCTGCGCGAGATGTGCTGCGCGAAGCGGCGTTCAGCGCACGTGTCGGCAATCGCGTGAATGAAGAGGCGCTGCGTAATTTCCTTGTTCGGATGGGGTTTTCCCAAGCACCCACAGTTCTTGAACCCGGCGATTACGCAATTCGTGGTGGCATCATCGACATTTATCCGCCGGGCGATGGCGGGCCGGTCCGTCTGGATCTGTTTGGGGATGTCCTGGACGGTGCGCGCAGATTTGATCCAGCGACGCAGCGCACCACGGAAAAGCTTGAACTGGTGGAACTGGCCCCGGTATCTGAGGTCATCTTGGACGAGGCGGCGATCACCCGGTTTCGGCAGAATTACCGCATCGAATTTGGTGCAGCTGGCAGCGACGATCCTCTTTACGAAGCGGTCAGCGCGGGCCGCAAGCAGGCCGGGATGGAACATTGGCTACCGTTCTTTCATGACCGCCTTGAGACCTTGTTCGATTATTTGCCCGGCGTGCCTGTCACCCAAGACGACCAGATCACACCCGCGCGGATCTCTCGTTGGGATGGGATTGTTGATCAATACGAAACCCGCAAGGCGGCTTTGGCGCAAAAATCCCGTATGGACACGGTCTACAAACCGGTGTCGCCGGATCAGCTTTATCTTGACGATGCAGACTGGATCGCGGCTATGGGGGACCGTCGCGTGGTCCAGTTTCATCCGCTTGCACAGGCTTCTGGCCCCGGTGTGGTGGATGCGGGCGGTCGCATCGGGCGCAACTTTGCGCCGGAACGTCAGCAGGAAAGTATAAGCCTTTTCAGTGCGCTGGCAGATCATCTTCGCAAGAAGATGGAAGATGGTCCTGTTGTCATCGCGTCCTATTCAGACGGTGCCAGAGAACGGTTGTCCGGCCTGATCGAAGACGAGGGCTTGGCCGAGACCATTCCCGTCAACGACCTGACACGGGTCGGCAAGCGCGGGCTGCATCTGGCAATTTGGCCACTAGAGCAGGGGTTCGAGGCACCTTGGGACAAAGACGGAAAGCTGACCGTCATTTCCGAACAAGATGTGCTGGGCGATCGCCTGATCCGGTCCCCCAAAAAGCGCCGCAAAGCCGAAAACTTCTTGACCGAAACGCAATCGCTGTCGCCGGGCGATCTGGTGGTGCATGTGGACCACGGCATCGGCCGCTATCTGGGGATGGAGGTCATCACCGCAGCGGGCGCCGCGCATGAGTGCCTGCTGCTGGAATATGCGGAAAGCTCAAAGCTTTACCTGCCGGTCGAAAATATCGAACTGCTGTCCAAATACGGCCACGAGGAAGGCTTTTTGGACAAGCTGGGCGGTGGTGCGTGGCAGGCCAAGAAAGCCCGCCTGAAAGAACGCATCCGCGAGATGGCGGAAAAGCTGATCCGCGTGGCCGCCGAACGGGCATTGCGAAAAGCGCCGATCATGGATCCGCCGCCGGGTGCGTGGGATGCGTTCTCGGCCCGGTTCCCATATCAGGAAACCGACGACCAGTTGCGCGCTATCGAAGACGTGATGGCGGACATGCATTCCGGCCAGCCGATGGACCGCCTGATCTGCGGCGATGTCGGCTTTGGCAAAACCGAAGTGGCGATGCGCGCAGCCTTTGTCGCGGCCATGTCCGGCGTTCAGGTGGCGGTGATCGCGCCGACCACCTTGCTGGCCCGTCAGCACTACAAAAGCTTTGCCGAACGTTTCCGGGGATTTCCATTAGAAGTCAGACCTTTATCACGCTTTGTCTCGGCCAAAGATGCTGCGGCCACCAAAGACGGCTTGGCCCGTGGCACGGTAGATATCGTGGTCGGCACCCATGCACTCTTGGCCAAAGGCATACGGTTCCAGAATCTCGGATTGCTGATCATCGACGAAGAGCAACATTTTGGCGTCGGCCACAAAGAGCGGCTCAAGCAGTTGCGTTCGGACATCCATGTGCTGACCCTGACCGCGACACCGATCCCGCGGACGTTGCAACTGTCGCTGTCTGGCGTGCGCGATCTTAGCATCATCGGCACGCCGCCCGTAGACCGTTTGGCGATACGAACCTATGTCAGCGAGTTTGACGCGGTGACGATCCGCGAAGGGCTGCTGCGCGAACACTATCGCGGCGGTCAAAGTTTCTTTGTCGTGCCGCGCATCAGTGACCTGCCCGAGATTGAAGACTTCTTGAAAACGCAGGTGCCCGAGGTGTCCTATGTCGTGGCGCACGGCCAGATGGCGGCGGGCGAGTTGGATACCCGCATGAACGCGTTTTACGACGGCAAATATGACGTTCTGCTGGCGACAACGATTGTGGAATCCGGCCTTGATATCCCGACCGCCAACACGATGGTCATCCACCGTGCGGACATGTTCGGCCTGTCGCAGCTTTACCAGATCCGGGGCAGGGTGGGTCGCTCAAAGACCCGTGCCTATGCTTATCTCACCACCAAACCCCGCGCAAAACTGACGGCCACTGCCGAAAAGCGGCTTCGGGTTTTGGGCAGCCTCGACACGCTGGGAGCCGGATTTACGCTGGCCTCCCAAGACCTCGACATTCGCGGCGCGGGCAATCTTTTGGGCGAAGAGCAATCCGGCCAAATGCGGGACGTGGGATATGAGTTGTACCAGCAGATGCTGGAAGAGGCGATCGCCAAAATTAAATCCGGCGAATTGGAAGGGCTGTCCGAAGCAGACGACCAATGGGCACCACAGATCAACTTGGGTGTGTCGGTGCTGATTCCCGAAGCCTATGTGCCCGATCTCGATGTACGACTGGGCCTTTACCGCCGCCTGTCATCACTTTCGACCAAGGTGGAGCTGGAAGGCTTTGCAGCCGAACTGATCGACCGCTTTGGGAAACTCCCGCGCGAAGTAAATACACTGCTGCTGGTGGTGCGGATTAAAGCGATGTGCAAACGGGCAGGCATCGCGAAACTTGACGGCGGACCCAAGGGTGCGACGATCCAGTTCCACAACGACAAGTTCGCATCACCCGAAGGTCTGGTGGATTTCATCAAGGATCAGAATGGCTTGGCCAAGGTGAAGGACAACAAGATCGTTGTTCGCCGCGACTGGGTCAAAGACAGCGACAAGATCAAAGGTGCCTTTGCCATCGCACAGGATCTGGCGAAGAAGGTCAAAGAAGCCGGCGCGAAAAAAGGCGTGCCCACCAAGTAGCCCGCACATGTCCAAACTTTGCGCGACTTGCAGATGACATGGCACATGCAGTGCGGCATGATCGGTTCACGGTCAGGCCTGCACCTTCCCAGCCCGCACAATGATCTTGGAGAATTAGACGATGCGAACCGGACAGCTTTACATCTTTGGCGACAGCCTTTCCGATGATGGTGCGCGCGCGGTGCAGATGCAGGCCGAACCCATTGACCTGTATTTCGCGGGTCGCGCCTCGAATGGTCCTGTCTGGCACGAATATATCCGAAATGATCTGGCCATCGCGCCCGCGGCCACAACAATCAGCCAAGCGCCGAACTTTGAAGGTTATCTAAGTGGGTCCGCACTCAACGGGATAAACTTTGCCCATTCCAGCGCAGTGTCGTCGTCCACCGAAGACCCCAAGATACCCGGCGCTGTCCAGCAGGCCGAAGGGTTTGCCGCACTAGTGGCATCGGGGGACATTCCCGCGCCTGACGATCAGGACGTTTTCGTGATCTGGATCGGCGGTAACGATTTCCTTGGCCTCGCAGACGCGACATTTGCCGATATTCTGGACATTCTGAACCTCGACGATTCCATCGTCGAAAACATCGAAACCGCTGTCGATACGCTGACATCAGTGGGTGCACAGAATTTCGTGTTCTTGGGCCAGCCTACAATCGGTGGTGCGTTTCTTGGTGCCGAAGCCCCAGCAGGATCGTTGATTGCCAGCCTTTGGAACAGCTTGACGCGGAATTATAACGACACGCTTAAGGATTATTCCGACAGCGTCGGCGCAGTGGAGGGGCAAACGGCGCTCTACATCGATATCGCTGAGTTCATAGCCGAGTTAGAAGACACTCCTGCGCAATTCGGGTTCTCGAATGTCACCAGTGATATCTTCACCGATGGCGCAGACTTTGCCGACCAAAGCTATTTCAGCGTTGATGGCATCCATCCGACTGGCGCAGGCCATGCTGCCATTGCCGACTATGTGGTCCAAGCCGCCGCCGATGCCGGGTTCGATCTAACCGCGATGGCGGGTAACGTTGTTCCCGGCTCGGCACGAGAGGATGATCTATCGGGGACCACAGGCCCGGACAGTATCACCGGAGATGGCGGAAATGACACCCTCACAGGGGGTGACGGGTTGGACACCGTATTCCTTCAAGGGACGCAAAATCTTTACACATTGACGATTGGAGACGAGATCACCCTGACTGACCGCAGCGGCGCGGAAGGTACCGATACCCTACGCGAAATCGAATTCCTTCATTTTGCCGATGGTCGTTTTGATCTGACCCGGTTTGACGATGGCGCAAACCTGACAGGGGCAGAGTTTCGCAGTCTGACCGAAGTCTACGTCAGCTATTTTGATCGCGCCCCCGATGCACTTGGCCTCCTGTTCTGGGCGGATGCCTTTGCCAATGGCACAACGCTCGATCAGATTTCAGACGCGTTTGCCATGTCGGACGAAGGGCTGGAGGTTTTCCCCCTCGACGCACAATTGTTTGAATTCGTCTCGTCCGTCTATCAAAACACATTGGGCCGCGTCGGAGATGATGCAGGTGTGAACTTCTGGGCCGACGCGCTGCAATCGGGCGCTGTTGGCCGCGGTGATTTCGTGCTTCGCGTCTTAGAAGGCACGCGTGCGACGCCCCCTGAAGACGCGACGCCAGAGTTCCTCGCCCAACAGACGGCAGACCGTGCCTACCTGGATGACAAAATCGACATTGGACTCTTCGTCGCCACCCAACTTGGACTAAGCGACGTGGCTGCGGCGTCGAACACAATGGCACTTTACGACGGCTCCGGCGAAAGCGTCGCAGAAGCAATTGCTGCGGCAGAGCAAGCGTTGGAGGTTGCATCCGGAATCGACGGCAGCGGACAGTTCTTGATCGAACTTGTCGGGGTCGGCGATGCGTTGTCCATTGTCTGATACGTTGAACACCGCCTATCCGTCTGACATGCCCTTTCTGAGCGCTGGCAGCTTGAGGCCGTCATGTATGGTCACCTCATTCTCGGCCGACATCGAGACAACCCGCAAATAGGGTGCACCCGCAGAGCGGTCATCGACATGTGTCCGTGACAGCCCGGCCACAACGGCCCCCGTGCCGGGGCGCCGTTCAACCGCTTCTGCCAATTCGCGGCGGAACCGGCATTGGAAACTGTTGCAAATGTCAGCGCGCAGCGGGCGGTCCAAAGTGCATCCTTGCGGGCCGTGATAGACGCAACTGCCGTTGATTGATGTGGGCGGAATGCGGGACAGGTATGTCTGTAAAAGCTGTTCTTCCGTCAAATCCGGAGTCTTCCAGCGCTGGCACGTGATCGACTCGGCCGTCAAAAAGGCGTTTCGACCACCGCCCATAAGACAACAATCGCCTTGGCATGCGATACAAGCTGTATCAAGAACCGCTGGTTCCGGTTTTTCTTGCTTCAAACGGAGGGCGAAATCCGGATCGTCTTCGGGCGGTTCCGGACGTTTTGAAACACCGTCAGCGGCGGCAAAGCTTTCGCCGATAATGGTCCGCAGGTGGGTTTCAAAAGCAGTACGGCGGGCGTCGGACAAGGGCACCAAGGGTACGTCGATATAGGGTGCAAGACCATGCGCGATGCGACCCAGACTTGGAACGCCAATCTCGCGCGCCGCTTTGCGCAACACACCGCGCGTACGACGGTTGGAGGTTGCGCGCCAGGCGGCTTCTTTTTGGTCTCTTTTTCGCGCGATTTCCGCATTCATTTCGATTTTACGCCGCGTCTGGCACTGCGGTTGATCGCATATATCCTCTGCATCGTCCGCCAATGGACATCGACATAGTATGCACAGCCGTGGTGGGCCGTGGTGCGATCGGGCGTGAAAAACAGGGGATGCCATGTATGCGCTTTCAAAAAACTGATCAGAAATGCCATCAGGATGGCACAGAACCGTGCATTGGCAAACCGCTATTAGGCGTCACGCTTGGCTGGGAAAAAACTGGAGCGGGTAGCGGGAATCGAACCCGCAACGTAAGCTTGGGAAGCTCGCGTGATACCTTTTCACCATACCCGCGCTCTGGTCCGACGGGATACGCCGCCGCCTGAGCGGCGTCAAGATCGCTGCACATCTTGTCGTGCCAAATGGAACGATCCGGCACACAGCGCGTTGCCTGACCAACGATACACAATTCAAAAAGGTCGAGGTCAGCATGTCAAAGATGGACACCATCAATCCGGCCACCGAAACCGCCATTGCCACATACGAGGTCATGGACTCGTCCACAGCAATGGCCAAGGTCGAGGCCTGTCATACCGCGTTTCTTGAATGGCGCTTAATGACCCACCGCGACCGCGCGCCGTACCTCACCAAGATCGCTGCAGCGCTGCGCATCCACGCCGATGAATTGGCGACGCTTATGACCAGCGAGGTGGGCAAGCTTTACCGTGATGGTAAAACCGAAGTCGAACTGTGCGCACAGATCTTCGAATACACAGCCGAACACGGCCCCGCCGAACTCGCCGACGAAACCCGCACCCACAGCGGGGGTGAGAAATCGGGGATCGTCACGTTTAGCCCAATTGGCGTGATTTATTCGATCCAGCCGTGGAATTTTCCGCTCTATCAGCCGGTGCGCGTGTTGGCGGCGAACCTGATGGCGGGCAATGGTGTGGTGCTGAAACACGCGTCGATCTGCACGGGCAGCGGGCTCAAACTGCGCGAGATCTGTATTGAGGCAGGATTGCCCGAAGACCTGTTCCAAGTGGTGATCATCGATCACGACACGTCGGACGAGTTGATCGCCGACAAGCTGGTGCGCGGCGTAACAATGACTGGCAGCGATGGCGCGGGTCGGCACATTGGTGCGCTGGCCAGCAAGCACCTCAAGAAGACGGTTCTCGAACTGGGATCGAACGACGCCTACCTTGTGTTGGAAAAAGCCGATGTCGAACTGGCCGTGAAGACCAGCGTCATGGGACGGCTGTTCAACAACGGCGAGACCTGTGTCTCGGCCAAGCGCTTTGTGGTGACCAACGCGGTCTATGACGCCTTTGTCGACGCCTTTGTCGAGCAGATGAAGGCCATCAAACTGGGCGACCCGATGGACGAGGACACCCAGCTTGGGCCGCTGTCCAGCCAAGAACAGTTCGATACGGTGAAAGAGCAAGTGACCAAGAGCGTCGCCAAGGGCGCGAAACTGCTCTGCGGTGGTGATCCGAAAGACGGCACCGGGCACTATTACCCGGCCACCGTACTGGCGGATGTCACGCCGGGCATGCCCGCCTATGACGACGAAATCTTCGGCCCCGTGGCCGCCGTGATCCGCGCCAAGGATGATGAGGACGCGATGCGCATCGCCAATGACAGCCGCTATGGCTTGGGCGGAGGCATCTTCTGTCAGGACGAAGAGCACGCGATGAAACTCGCCCGTGATCATTTTGACACCGGCATGGTGCGCATCAACAGCTTTGGCGCGGCGGATCCGAACATGCCGTTCGGCGGCGTCAAGGACTCGGGCTACGGGCGTGAACATGGCGGGTTCGGGATGAAGGAGTTCGTGAACATCAAGGCGATCTTCCGTCCCTGAACCGACCCCTCCCATTCGAAAGGACATATGATGAATATTCTCGTCGCCGGGGCCACCGGCAAAACAGGCTTGCGCCTGACCCAAACCCTCTTGGCCAATGGCCACCACCCGATTTCACTGGTGCGCGACAGCTCTGACACCTCGGACCTGCCCAATGGCACCGAGACGCGCCACGGCGATCTGACCGACCTGCAACCGGGCGTCTGCGATGGTTGTGACGTGGTGGTCTTTGCCGCCGGATCAGGCAGTGGTACGGGGCCGGAGATGACCGACGCCGTCGACCGCGACGGGGCCAAGCGGCTGGTCGATCTGGCCAAAGATGCGGGCGTGGGGCGGTTTGTCATGCTAAGCACCGTGGGGGCGGGCGACCCGGACCCGGACAGCAAGCTGGGGCACTACTTGATGGCCAAACACGAGGCGGATGAACACCTCAAGGCGTCAGGGCTGGACTTTGCCATCCTGCGGCCCGTGGCGCTGACCGACGAAGACGGCACGCGCAACATCGTCTATGGTGATGCCGTGGACGTACAGGGAGAGGCCACACGAGGCGACGTGGCCTATGTGCTGGCGCAGGCGGTGGACGACCCGGAGTGGCGCGGCAAGACGCTCTTGATGGCGTCGGCATGAGATTGGGGTAAAGCTATAACGGATCGCACTTCAACTCGATCCGTTCACTCTACTTTTGTTTCTTCGAGATACAGCCTTTGAACTCTTGATAACAATCTTTGGTTGACTGGAATCTCACTCTCGTTAACTTGCCGTTCTAGTGCAAGTAACGAGGTTTGCTTTGTCGTTAGAAAATGTTCTCACATGGGACCAACCATTTGGCCCTAATGCAACTGAAAAAATTGCACAGGACTTATTTGAAGAAATTCTTGATGATACAAATTCTGCATATATTGCATTGAAAACTAGGCCGTTTTTAATTGTTGGCCGCAGAGGAGCTGGCAAGACCTCCATGCTGTCAGCAATAAAGTTAAGTGGCAAATTTGATACCGTAGTTGATGTGCCGCCATCGCAAGCATTTCAAAAGCTCGTCAAAATAATTGATGAATCAAAATCAGAAACAATAATTGAAGAAACAGTCGCCGAAGCTTGGGAAAAAATCATTTGGAATTTTGTTTTCCTGAGAATTTATGCTGACTTCAAATCTAAGCGACCTAAAGACACCGCAATTATCGGAAACTACCTCACAAAGGTGGGCTTGAAGCCGAATAGCTTGCCGGGGCAGCTTATGTCCTTCTTGCTTAAACTGGTGAAAAAAGATAGTGAAGCGGCAAGTGATGCAGTCGCTCTTTTAAATGAAATCTTAGACGCGAATTCTGAATACGATCAAGTTCTTGAATTGGTAAAAGGAATATTGAAAGAGTCTCGGACAAGGTGCGTTGTGTTAATTGACAATATTGAAAAAATTGATCTTTCCAAAATCTCAATGCGTTTGTCGGTTGCTGGTCTTTTGATGGCGGTTGATACCTTCAAAAATGCCTCAATTCCGATCGATGTGCGGTGTAGCATTCCCGCCGAGATATTTCCGCGCTTGGCAGACCTTGCTGCGAATTCAGACAAGAGTCTTGACAGCAAATTAGTCCTACACTGGTCTTCGAACGAATTATTGCACATGGCCGCAATTCGATATCGTGAATTCTTGCGCAACTATGGCACACCGGATGTGCAAAAACGCATTAAAGACGCAAAGCTTGACGAGCCTGAAGGCTTGGATGCTTTTATGCACCAGTTTTTTCCGCGACGCCTTAAAAATGGACGTGACTACGAAGAGTTCACGCTTCGCTATATAATTCGCCATACCCAGCTATTACCCAGGCAGTTCATCACCTATCTAAACGAAATTGCAAGAAAATCATTTGAAGCTAGGCGTGGAGATAGCTTCGAGTTCTCAGAGCAAAGCGTTATTCGTGGTGTGCGTGCCCAAGAAGGCCTTGTATGCCAAGGAATCTTTAGTGGATATCGCACAGTCTTTCCTTATGCGAAGCGGGTATGCCAAATTCTGCTGCCACAACTTAGCCTGACTTTTTCGTTTGGTGAGCTAGAAGTTCAATTCAGACAGCAGAGAGGCAAGCTAGTTGACGATGAGAATAACCCACTTTTTCCAAGTGTGAATGCATGTCTAGAGATGCTCACTGAGATTGGTGCTGTAGGTGTTAAAGTTGATGAAGACGACGAATACATACATGCTGAATTTTCTTATAACCTTCCACTCAATTTAGCTTATCGAATTGATGACACCTTTTGCCTACACCCAGCTTTCTCAGGCACGTACCGTTCCGATATTAATTCGTCGAAGTATAAGCCGATATTTCCACAGCTCGGGTCTGACTAGTATGAAATAAAAGAGATCACCCCCGCTTCCGTCTCCTCACCCGACCGCCATCACTCCCATCGCCCTGCGTGTTGAACCCGACGACGGGCAACGTCACCACCTTGCCCAGTTCCGGGAACGGGTCGGTGGCGTGGGGGATGGCGTTGGCGGCGACGAAATGTTCCTGAAAGCGCGGTTCGATGGCGGTTTCGACCTTGGTGATCTGGCGCACGGTGCGTTCGATCTCGGCCCGTGCGGCCAGATTGCAAAGCGCGATGCGCGCCCCGGTGCCTGCAGCGTTGCCCGCGCTTGAGACCTTGTCGAGCGGCACATCCGGGATCATCCCCAGCACCATCGCGTGTTTGGCGCTGATATGCGCGCCGAACGCGCCTGCCAGCACCACACGGTCCACCACGTCTACGCCCATCTCGTCCATCAACAACCGCGCGCCCGCGTAGAGCGCGGATTTCGCTAACTGGATCGCGCGGATGTCGCCTTGGGTGACGGTGATGCGCGGGCCGCCCTCGGCTGTGACGTCGTGGATCAGGTAGGCGTTGGTGCGCCCTTCGGCAAAGCAGCGGTCCGTCCCGGTCTGCGCCGCCGATCCAATCAGGCCCGAGGGGTCAAGCAGCCCCGCGATGCGCAACTCGGCCACTGCCTCGATAATACCAGAGCCGCAGATGCCGGTGATGCCGGACGCGGCAGTCTCGTCCCAGAAGCCGTCCTCGTCCGACCATTTATCACAGCCGATCACGCGGAAGCGCGGTTCGCGGGTGACAGGGTCGATCCGGATCGCCTCAATAGCACCGGGGGCGGCCCGTTGGCCGGAGGAGATCTGCGCGCCCTCAAACGCGGGTCCGGTGGGCGAGGAACAGGCCAGTACGCGGGTGGTGTTGCCCAGCAGGATTTCCGCATTGGTGCCCACATCGACGATCAGCACGAGGTCTTCGGACTTGCCGGGCTGTTCCGACAGCGCCACTGCCGCGGCATCGGCCCCCACATGGCCCGCGATGCAGGGCAGCAGGTAGATCTGCGCGCTGGCGGGCAGTGCGGTCAGGTCCAGATCGCGGGCGGTCAGGTTGAGGTGGTTCGACGTGGCGAGCGCAAAGGGCGCTTGGCCGAGTTCGACGGGGTCGATGCCCAGCAGCAAGTGGTGCATGACCGGGTTGCAGACGAACACAGTTTCCAGAATGAGGCTGGTCGCGATGCCCGCTTCCTTGGCGATCTCCTCTGCCAACGTGTTGATCGCATCACGCACCGCGCGGGTCATTTCCGCATCGCCGCCGGGGTTCATCATGGCATAGCTGACGCGGCTCATCAGGTCTTCGCCAAAGCGGATCTGGGGGTTCATGATCCCGGAAGAGGCCACGACTTCGCCCGTGTCGAGATTGGTCAGGTGCGCTGCCACAGTTGTCGAGCCAAGATCGATGGCGAGGCCGTAGAGGCCTTTTTCATGGAGCCCCGGCCACACGGCGATGATGCTGGGTGTGGCGGTTGCGCTGATCTTGTGCAGCGCGACGGTGATCGCCCATTTGCCTTTGCGCAGAACGGTTTGCAGTTTGGTCAGGACTGGGAATTCGCAGGTGATCTTATCAATCTCCCACTGGTCCTTAAGCGCCCGGGCGACGCGCTCAAGATCGCCGGTGGGCGTGTGCATGTCTGGCTCGTCAACCTCAATGTAGTAAAGCCGGGTGGCCGGATCCATTTCGATCACCCGCGCGCTGGCGGCCTTGCGGACAACCTGACGGTGGACTTGGGACTCAGGCGGCACGTCGATCACGATATCGCCCTGCACCTTGGCCTGACAGCCCAGACGGCGACCCTGCTTCAGCCCGCGCTTTTCGTCATAGCGCGCTTCGACCGCGTTCCAGTCAGACAAAGCGCCGTCGCGGGCGGTGACACCGTGTTTCGAGAACTCACCATAGCCGGGCGTGATCTGGCACTTGGAACAGATGCCACGTCCGCCACAGACGCTGTCGAGGTCCACACCCAATTGCCGTGCAGCGGTCAGCACCGGGGTGCCGACGGGAAACCGGCCACGTTTGCCGGACGGGGTGAAGACGACGAGTGGGTCTTGATTGGACATAAGATTCTCTCTGGCCTTGGTTGTCCGGGACCATAGCGTTCCGCGCGGTGGGAAAAAGGTGAATTGCGTCATAATGTTTATGCAGAGCGTCATCATAGCTGCCGTTGACCAGTCGCCATGTCAGGCGCATGGTGACACACGCCCAAACAAAGGATCACACCATGCGCAACCTGTTTCGTTTGATCACCCACGGTGTGGCGTTTGCCGCAGGTTTGGCACTTGGGGTCTACATTCTGCCGATCCTGACAGCCGCCCCTGCGCCGGACGCAACGATGCTCGAGGAAAAGGCAGCACGGGCACTTTATTCGGTGGAATTGACGCGCGAGTTGCGGGGAAGTGATTTCCTGCATTGGGGGGAGGGCATGATTAGTGTCACAGCCGAGGAGATCGTGCATGAGGGCAAGCTGGCCCCGGGACCAGATTACAAGCTCTACCTGACCAAGGAATTCGTCGACCACGAGGACGCGTTCGAGCCGATCAAGGCCGAAGCGGTGCTGATCGGGGATGTGAAATCCTTTTCGGGATTTCTGCTTGAGGTGCCAGAGGGTGTCGACGTAGCCGAATATAATACCGTGGTAGTCTGGTGCGAGGCGTTTGGCGAGTTCATCACCGCCGGGCAATACAAGTAACAGGCACGACGCCCCCGCCGCGGCGATGCCGGGCAGGGGTCTTACCTAGGGTGTTTCAAAATGGAAGCGGCGCCGCCCCGTGGGTCTGACCGTTCTCTCATGCTGGCAAAGCCGTGGCTTTGGACCTGTATCCCCAATTTGGGACCTTGTGGACCGGTCTCTCATGGTCGGCCCCGGTATGGGGCGTCTGAGAGTTATGTCAGTTCACGTGTCGCGGCATGGGAGTGACCCTTCCCGCTCGGTGCGCACCGTGGGCAGAGGTATGACGGTTCATCGGTAAACAGCTTCGAAATAGAGCGCACTATCATACCGCAACGCAGCCCAGCCGTGACTTCGGTCACGACAAAACGCGCCATTTCTGCTAACGTTTGGGGGCGCTGGTTCTTGATACGTGGCGCGTATCGGTATTCTTTTATGTTCAAGCCATTTTTCCAACCACCGCTTTATTCCGCTACAATTTGAAAAGGTGAGAAAATGTTGAAAGGTGAACGCACTGGCCCTTACGAAGTGGGCAATTTTGAATTTTGGGTCCAGAAATGTACGATCTGGTACGACAGTGACGGCAATGGCACGGTCGATACAAACGTGACTTGGGAAGATATCAAGGCGGATGGTTCAATAGATCAAGCCACAAAGAACGGTGTTGAAGCGCAGCTGGATGCGTTGGGCTGCAAGACACCGTAACTGGCAAAGATGCGTTACTGCGCTAGCGGCTTTATTCCGATTCCCCCATCCTCTTGCCCGTTAGAACGGGCTTAACCCTTGCCCTCAAGCCAGCGCAGGATCTCACCCCGGTCTCCGTCGAGATCGGGCGCAGCAGCGCGTACGGTCGGATCGCCCAGACCGGTCATCTTGATCGGGTTGCCTGCTGCCTTGAAGGCCGGGCGTCCGTTGCGGTCAAGCACGTCCACCACCATGTTGCGGGCGAGGATCTGCGGGTCGCGCATCACTTGCGCCACGTCCTGGATCGGACCGCTGGGAATGCCCGCCGCGCCCAGCTTGGCGATCCAATGAGCACGCGTTTTGTCGATTGTGATCGCCTCAATCAACCGTTTGAGAAGGCGGGCATTTTCCACCCGTGCCGGGTTGGTTGCAAAGCGCGGGTCATCTGACAAGGGCAGGTTCAACGCAACACAGAGCTTTTCGAACAGAACATCATTCCCTGCGGCAATCACGAAGAGCCCATCTGAGGCATGGAAGGTCTCAAAAGGCGCAATCGAGGGATGCCGCGCACCTGTCGGTGCAGGCGGGTTTCCGGTCACCGATGTGATGGCGATCGCATGTTCGAGGATGGCAAGTTGTGAATCCAGCATCGACACATCAACCTTGCGCCCCACGCCACTGCGTTCTCGGTCCAGGAGGGCGGCAAGCACGCCTTGGCTTAGGTACATTCCCGCCACAATATCCCCGATAGAGGCACCTACGCGGACGGGCTCGCGGCCCTTTTCCCCGGTGATCGACATGACCCCGCCGCGTGCCTGCACCACCATGTCATAGGCGGGACGCTTGGCCTCGGGGCCGGTATGGCCGAAGCCGGACACCGCGCCATAGATCAGGCGCGGGTACTCGGCATGCAAGTCGTCCCAGCCATAGCCCAGCCGCTCCATCACGCCGGGGCGGTAGTTTTCAAGGATGACATCGGCCCGAGGCAAAATGCGTTCGAATATCGCGCGGTCTTCCTCTTTCTTGAGATCAAGCGCGATGGATTTCTTGCCGTGGTTGATGGCCGCGAAATAGGCAGATTTGCCTTTGGCAAAGGGCGGAAAGGCACGCGTGTCGTCGCCAATGCCAGGGCGTTCGATCTTGATCACAAGTGCGCCCAGATCTGCCAGTGTCATGGAACAAAACGGCCCGGCCAACACATGAGTGAGGTCGAGGATCGTGATGCCTGCGAGAGGTTTGGTCATTTTTTGCCTGCCGAGTCGGTTTTTCCCAAGTGAACTCAGCCGATCAGCCAAGTGCAACCGTGCTGTGACAGGTCGGCGGAAACCCGTCGCTTGCGCTCATCCGCCGCGCGACCCTCGTGCGTGGAAGACAAACCCAAGAAGGTTCATCAACACCTGCGCCGCTAAGATCGAAGTCGATCCTGTGGGGTCGTAATCTGGGGCCACTTCGACCAGGTCGATTCCAACGATCTCGTGTTTTTGCGCCACCTTTTGCAGCAGCTCCAGCACATCGTAATACAGAAACCCGCCGTGGCTGGGGGTGCCTGTGCCGGGTGCGATGGAGGGGCAGAAGGCGTCAATGTCGATGGTGATGTAGATCGGCGCACCTTGGGGAAGGCGGTTTGCCACGCCTTCGGGACCCAGTGCGCGGGCTTGGCGCACCGACAGGATGTCTGACCCACGTGCGCGCGCATCCTCGTACCCGTCGCGGGCGGTGGAGCTGACATTGCGGATCCCGACCTGTGTCATTCCGGTGACCCACGCCTTTTCCGAGGCGCGGCGCATTGGGTTGCCGTGGCCATTGCGTACACCGTGGCGTTCGTCGACAAAGTCTAGATGCGCGTCGATTTGCAGGATGTGGAACGGGTTCGCGCCCTCAAACGCATCAATGCAGGGAATGTTGATCGAATGATCACCACCAATCACGACGGGCAACGCGCCTGCCGCGCGGATCGCCTCGACCCCTTTGCGGATATTGGCATGGCTTTGGACTGTATCGGTATGCACGATGTCTGCATCCCCCAGATCAACAATCCGCGTGTCGGCGAGGTACGTCACGTCGTCTTCGTGGTCATAGGCCCCGGCGTGACCAAAGCTGAACAGCGTCGACGCCTCGCGCACACCGCGCGGCCCGAACCGCGCACCCGCGCGCCATTGTGTCCCAGCATCGAACGGCGCGCCCAGAACGGCCACGTCGGCGTCTATAGCGCCCCAATCCGTCTGGTACGGGCTGCGTGCAAAGGTGCAAATGCCTGTAAAGGGCAGGTTCAGGCGTCCCGCGTCATATCCATGTGCCATTGGTGTCGCTCCGTTTGATGCAGCCCTAGATTGCGGCACCGCTTTACTGCCGTAAAGAGCGGATTGGGGCTTTCCCCCAAGGGCAACCCGTGCGATAGGGACGTGCCTAACGATGCTGTCCGTGGAAAGGGATTCCGATGGAGATTCGCGAGGCTCTCACCTTTGATGATGTTCTGCTGGTGCCAGGGGCATCAGAGGTACTTCCGGCCACGGCCGACACCCGCACATGGGTGACAAAAACCATCGCGCTGAACATTCCTTTGCTTAGTTCCGCGATGGACACCGTCACCGAAGGCCGTATGGCGATCACCATGGCGCAGGCGGGTGGCATGGGCGTTATCCACAAGAACCTCAGTGTCGAACAGCAGGCGCGCGAAGTGCGGCGGGTCAAACGGTTCGAATCTGGCATCGTCTATAGTCCGGTCACGCTGCGCGCCGACCAGACGCTGGCCGACGCAAAGGCCTTGATCGAACGGTACAATTTCACAGGCTTTCCGGTGGTGGACGAACAAGGCCGCGTGGTGGGCATCGTCACCAACCGCGACATGCGCTTTGCAACGTCCGACGACACGCCAGTCAGTGTCATGATGACGTCCAAGGATCTGGCGATCCTACGCGAACCCGCCGACCGTGAAGAGGCGATCAGCCTTATGAAATCGCGCCGTATCGAAAAGCTGTTGGTGGTGGACGGCAAGGACAAGCTGACCGGGCTGCTGACCTTGAAGGACACGCAGCAGGCTGTGCTAAACCCGACTGCCTGCAAGGACGAACTGGGCCGGTTGCGCGTGGCCGCCGCCACGTCTGTGGGCGATGCGGGATTCGAGCGCACACAGGAACTGGTGGCAGCCGGTGTCGACATCGTGGTGATCGACACCGCGCATGGTCACTCTCGTGGTGTGCTGGACGCGGTGACGCGGGCCAAGACCCTGTCAAACGAAGTGCAGGTGATCGCGGGCAATGTAGCCACCGCCGAGGCAACACGCGCCCTGATCGATGCGGGGGCCGATGCGATCAAGGTCGGCATTGGGCCGGGGTCGATCTGTACCACACGTATGGTCGCGGGTGTTGGCGTGCCACAACTGACCGCGATTATGGATTGCTCGAAAGCCGCCGGAGACACCCCGGTCATCGCTGATGGCGGGATCAAGTTCTCAGGCGATTTTGCCAAAGCCATTGCAGCAGGTGCCTCTTGCGCCATGGTGGGCAGCATGATCGCCGGAACCGATGAAAGCCCCGGTGAGGTCATCCTTTACCAAGGCCGCAGCTTCAAAGCTTATCGTGGCATGGGCTCAATCGGAGCAATGGCGCGCGGATCGGCGGATCGCTATTTCCAGAAGGACGCGGCAAACGACAAGCTGGTGCCAGAAGGGATCGAAGGGCAGGTACCTTACAAGGGATCGGCGGGCGCAGTCATTCACCAACTCGTTGGCGGTTTGCGCGCCGCGATGGGCTATACCGGTTGCGCGACGGTCGAAGAGATGCGCAACAATTGCCAGTTTGTCAAAATTACCGGCGCTGGACTGAAAGAAAGCCATGTGCATGACGTGCAGATCACCCGAGAATCGCCAAACTACCGGCTTGCCTGATCCGGCTGTCATACGCGTATGACTCCCGCTGCAAGATGGGCTGCTGCTGCTGGCGTTTTGGACCAGATCGCTGACGGAGAAGCGGCGGAAAAGGCGCTGACCACATGGGCGCGGAAATCGCGCTTTGCCGGTTCGAAAGACCGCGCGGCCATCCGCGACCATGTTTTTGACATCCTACGGTGCTGGCGTAGCACTGCCGCCCTTGGCGGTGGTGAAACGGGTCGCGCGCGGGTTTTGGGCCGGTTGCGGCAGACAGGACAAGACGTCGACGCCATATTCACAGGCGACGGATATGCGATGGCTGCGCTTACCGACGGCGAACGCGCGGCAGGATATACACCC
Organism: Paracoccaceae bacterium; assembly: GCA_024742575.1. Taxonomy (GTDB): domain Bacteria; phylum Pseudomonadota; class Alphaproteobacteria; order Rhodobacterales; family Rhodobacteraceae; genus Marivita. The sequence continues at coordinate 25,013 of JANSYF010000036.1, forward strand.
CAGAGCGCCGAGGCACTGGACGTTCCCGATTGGATTTACGACATTCTTGTCAATGATCTAAGCGAACAAGCTGATGTGGTTTCCGAAGCTTTGCGCCACCGGGCATCGGTGTTTCTACGGGTCAACCTGTTAAAATCTGATCGGACGCGCGAACAAATCGCGCTTCGGGAAGAAGGGATAGAAACAGACCTTCACCAACTGTCTGACACCGCGCTGGAAGTTCGTGAAGGCGCGCGGCGTGTTGCACAGTCCGAAGCCTATCGGACGGGCCGGATCGAACTTCAGGATGTCGCAAGCCAAGCTGTCGTCGATGCGTTGCCATTGGCTCCGGGTCTTCGCTGTCTTGATTATTGCGCGGGTGGTGGCGGCAAGACCCTGGCAATGGCTGCGCGATTGAAAGGCCCTGTTGATGCACATGATGCCGATCCCCGCCGAATGTCCGATCTGTCAGGCCGTGCCGAGCGCGCAGGCGCGACAGTAACACGAGTAGAGTGCCCCAAAGGACCATACGACATTGTTCTCTGTGATGTCCCATGCTCTGGCAGCGGATCATGGCGGCGAGCGCCGGAAGGCAAGTGGCGACTGACGCCGGACCGTTTGACCGACCTGACCCGCATCCAATCCTTGATCCTGACTGAGGTGGCTTCTTTGGTTGGCGTAGGTGGCACACTGGCCTATGCGACCTGTTCAGTTTTCACTTGTGAAAACGAAGAGCAAATCAGCAATTTCCTAAACAACCATCCCGGATGGTCGTCCACGCTAAGCGAAAGATTTGGCTTGGAACAAGGTGGCGATGGCTTTTTCGTGGCCACATTGACAAGAACATCAATTTAAAATACAACTTAAGAGTGTTTTCTTGTTAAACCTCGCTTAAGTCTCTTGAGGTCTAAAGGCAGGGAACTTTTTGTGTCCGGGGCCGTTTTGATGACCTTACACGATCCTGTTGTACCAGTATCTCGCTCGCCGAATTCAGCTGCGACATGGTTTATCATATGTGTGTTTGTGACAGGCAGTCTGGCGTTTGCGGCACCAAGCGAAGCTTTAAGAAACGCACTGAGTGCCGCAGCCGCTGCTTTCGGGATAGCATTCCTTGTTGCCATCACATCCCAGGCCTTTCGGAAACAACGGCTGAAACAATCTTTGAACGCCATGGCTTTGCTCGTTGAACATGATGTGGCGCCCTGTCTGCTGACTGATCTTGATGGCGTGATTTTGCGCACGAACAGAACAGCGCTTAAGACGTTTAAGGCCGGGCAGGGCCAAACCTTGCGAGATGTTGTGGATGGTCAGATTGCAAATGCTTCTGGTCTAATCCATCGGGTGCAATCTGCAGCCCTGAAAGACGGAATCGGTTCGGAAAAAGTTATTCTGCCGGATCGCCATCTCAGGATCGCGGCGCATCAACTTGGACCGACCGCGTTGCTGTGGCGGCTGGAATTGTTTCTGGCGAAAGATGATCCAACTTTGCAGTCTAAAGTAACCTACCCAACGCTCACCTTAGGGCGTGGCGGAACTGTATTGTGGATGAACGCTGCGGCGCGCGACTTGGCCGGAAAACGCGTGCGGACAATTGAAGACCTAATCACTGATCCCCCACTGCGCCCGGGAAAAACACACCACGTAAAATCAGACGGCGAGGCACAGAGGTTTACAATCAACGTGCACCCCGCCGGAATGGGCCGCGAAGAAGTTGTTTTCATCCCACAACCGCTGGAGGAAGATCTTCCAACGGATGACATGGGGTTTGAAACCCTCCCAGTGCCTTTGCTCAGGGTCACACCAAAGGGCGAAATCGCAAAGGCGAACCGTTCTGCACGCACTCTGCTTCACGCCGACCCGGATATGGACGCCAGCCTAGCTGACCTAATGGAAGGATTGGGCCGGTCGATTCCGGATTGGCTGGCTGATGCTGCATCGGGCAAGGGGCTTGGCCGGTCAGAATTCTTACGCCTGACACGAACTGATCAAGAGGTTTTTGTTCAGGTTACGCTGACTAGGGTGATCGAAGGCGGCAAAGTGCTTTTGGTTGCGGTGCTCAACGATGCGACCGAACTCAAAAGCCTCGAAGCGCAGTTTGTCCAAAGTCAGAAAATGCAGGCAATTGGTCAGCTTGCAGGTGGCGTCGCGCATGACTTCAACAATCTTTTGACTGCTATTTCAGGCCATTGCGACCTGTTGCTGCTGCGTCACGATCAGGGCGACCCAGAATACGGAGACCTTGTTCAAATCCACCAGAACGCCAATCGCGCCGCAGCACTCGTCGGACAGTTACTAGCGTTTTCACGCAAACAGACCTTGCGCCCAGAACGGCTCGAATTGCGTGATATCCTTTCAGATTTGACGCATCTGCTTAATCGGTTGGTGGGAGAAAAGATTGCTCTGGATTTACGCCAAACTCCGGGTCTACCGCCAATTCGCGCCGACAAGCGTCAGTTGGAGCAGGTGATCATGAACCTTGTGGTGAATGCTCGGGACGCGATGTCCAAGGGCGGCACAATCCTGATCGAAACTGATGAACGTATATTGAGCAAACCACTCAGTCACGGGCGCGCGCTTGTTCCTTCGGGCACGTATGTTGTGGTGCGTGTTGAAGACGACGGCGTGGGTATCGCGTCTGACAAACTGGAAAAAGTATTCGAGCCGTTCTACACCACCAAACGCACAGGTGAGGGAACGGGTCTGGGCCTTTCGACAGTTTACGGAATCGTCAAACAAACCGGCGGGTTCATATTTGTCGACAGCACCCCTGATAAGGGAAGCGTGTTCACCTTGATGTTTCCCGTGTGCGATGAACCGATCGTCGAAGATGTGGCCATCCCAGAACCGCCGCGCGTCACGCAGACGCGGTTTGGCGATGGGGTTGTGTTGTTGGTCGAAGATGAAGCCCCCGTTCGCGCATTCGCCTCTCGCGCTTTGGCGCATCGCGGCTTCAAGGTGATCGAAGCTAACACCGCCGAAGACGCATTGGATCTACTCAAAGACCCCGACCTGAAGGTAGACGTTTTTGTAACCGATGTGGTGATGCCAGGGCTGGACGGACCAAGCTGGGTGCGCAAAGCACGGCAGATGCGGCCTGATGTACCGGTTGTGTTCATGTCTGGCTACGCGGAGGACGTGTTCAAATCGCAAGGCGCGCGGATCGAAGCGTCGGCGTTTCTGGCCAAACCGTTTTCGCTGGTAGAACTGACCTCAATCGTCAACCAACAAATGGCGACTGCCGTTCCGGCCGCGCAAGCGTACTGAACTGCGCTGGATCACCTGTCGCGCACTGGGATTGCAGCCCACAGCTTAAACTCGGACGCACGCCGTTGACGCACCAGTGCCTCGACCTCTGGCGATATGCCCAATGACAGGTCCGGCGATACATTGATCGTGGGTATTTCAGGAAGGTTTCCCAACCGTTCCGTCAGAAAGGCGCGGAAACCAACTTGATCCTCGTAACGGAAGAAATGCGTAACCGCAGTCCCGTTTGGCCGAGCTTCAACGAATTTCGCCTGATTGCCGACATTGGCGAACGGGGGCGGGTTATCCTCGCAACAGGCAGTGAGAAACGCATCAAAGCTGTGCCCCTTGGTTGAGGTCGCGCGACCATCCAGCGCAGGGCGTTGGCGATATCGATACCAGCTTCCCAACCAACTCAACGGCTCACGAATTACAGCCACCAATTCCATCTCGGCCGCACCCATTTTTTCAAACATCGGGCGAAAGAATCGATTGTAGCGATAGACCGGTGCATGTTTCAGTTCAGGTGGATCCGTCACAACCATCGACGCGCGAGGCCCAAGCGCTTGCGTGTAGGCATGAGTACCTGTCTTAGGCACTGACAAGAGCACAAGTCGCTCGCTCCAAAACACCAACATTCATGCGGCTCCGTTCGCTTTCGAGGTTTCATAAACCACTCCTTAACCAAAGGGCGCAACAGTGCTTGTGAAAATAAAAGTTGAAATGTTCGCGTTTTGATCTCATAACAAAAAAGAACAAGAAGCGAACAAAAGCAGCAATTGCCGCCCCGGACGGGGTGTGGAATAAGGATCAAAAGCAATGGCAACGGCAGATCTTCTTACCATGGACAGCAAGCGGGACGCGAACAAACAAAAAGCACTCGATTCGGCGCTTGCGCAGATCGAACGCCAGTTTGGCAAAGGCTCGATCATGAAGTTGGGTGGCGAAAACGCGATGCGCGACATTGAATCGACATCGACAGGCTCACTCGGGCTCGACATCGCGCTTGGGATCGGTGGTCTGCCAAAGGGTCGGATCATCGAAATATATGGGCCAGAAAGCTCGGGCAAGACAACGCTCACGCTGCATTCGGTGGCCGAAGAACAGAAAAAAGGCGGCGTTTGCGCCTTTGTCGATGCGGAACACGCGCTTGACCCACAATACGCCAAGAAATTGGGCGTTGACCTTGACGAATTGCTGATCTCGCAGCCCGACACGGGTGAACAGGCACTGGAAATTGTCGACACGCTGGTGCGCTCGGGCGCGGTCAGCCTTGTGGTCGTCGACTCGGTTGCGGCGCTGACGCCCAAATCCGAACTTGAAGGCGACATGGGCGACAGCAGCGTTGGCGTACATGCCCGCCTGATGAGTCAGGCGATGCGCAAACTGACCAGCTCGATCTCGCGGTCCAATTGCATGGTGATTTTCATCAACCAGATCCGCATGAAGATTGGTGTGATGTTTGGCAGCCCCGAAACCACAACTGGCGGCAACGCGCTCAAGTTCTACAGCTCGGTCCGTTTGGACATCCGCCGTATCGGCGCGGTTAAGGACCGCGACGAAGTGGTCGGGAACGCCACCCGGGTGAAAGTCGTCAAGAACAAAGTCGCACCGCCCTTTAAGCAGGTGGAATTCGACATCATGTATGGCGAAGGCATCTCGAAAACCGGGGAACTGATCGATCTTGGTGTCAAGGCCGGCGTGGTCGAGAAATCAGGCGCGTGGTATTCCTACGGGGACGAGCGGATTGGACAAGGCCGGGAGAACGTCAAGAACTTCCTCAAGGAAAACACCGCCATCGCGCTTGAGATCGAAGACAAGATCCGCGCAGCACACGGGCTGGATTTCGATATGTCCGCCTCAGGCGACGACGACGCCTCCGACGACATCGTCGAGTCCTGAACGAACGCAGACGGCGACTGCAGAAACGCCCCGAAGTCAGACGTGAGTTCGAGAATACCTGAAACAGGGTGACGGATGCGTCACCCTGTTTCCGTTTCAGCGTGACCTCTGCTGTGGACAGCCCCGGTGCCAAGGGCTATTTCAGGCCGAACCCGGAACGCCCGGACCCCGAATACCATGCAGGTCAGGTCACACATGCCCACGCTGAACGATATCCGCTCTACCTTTTTGAACTATTTTGAAAAACAGGGACACGAAGTTGTAGCGTCCAGCCCGCTGGTACCTCGCAACGATCCGACGTTGATGTTCGCGAACTCGGGCATGGTGCAGTTCAAGAATCTGTTTACCGGGGTCGAGCACCGCGATTACAAACGCGCGACGACGTCGCAGAAATGCGTGCGCGCCGGTGGCAAACACAATGACCTCGACAACGTGGGTTATACCGCGCGGCACCATACCTTTTTTGAAATGCTGGGGAATTTCAGCTTTGGCGACTATTTCAAGGAAGAGGCCATCCCGTTTGCGTGGGAGCTGATCACCAAGCATTTCGGCATTCCGGCCGAACGGCTTTATGTCACGATCTACCACACTGATGACGAGGCGTTTGAGATCTGGAAAAAGGTCGGCGTGCCCGAAAGCCGGATCATCCGCATCGCCACGTCTGACAACTTTTGGCAGATGGGACCAACTGGCCCCTGCGGCCCCTGCACCGAGATTTTCTATGATCACGGCGACCATATTTGGGGTGGGCCTCCGGGAAGCCCCGATGAAGACGGAGACCGATTCATCGAGATTTGGAACATCGTTTTCATGCAGAACGAGCAGTTCGAAGACGGCTCCATGAAGGCGCTCGACATGCAGTCGATCGACACCGGCATGGGTCTGGAACGGATCGGCGCTTTGTTGCAGGGCAGTCACGACAATTACGACACCGACACGATGCGCGCGCTGATCGAGGCGTCGGCGGATGTCACGTCATCCGACCCGGACGGGCCGGGCAAAACGCATCACCGCGTGATTGCCGATCACCTGCGTTCGACTTCGTTCCTGATTGCCGATGGCGTGATGCCGTCGAATGACGGGCGCGGCTACGTGCTGCGCCGGATCATGCGCCGCGCGATGCGTCATGCGCATTTGTTGGGTTCTCAGGACCCGGTGATGCACCGACTGGTTCCCGCACTGGTGCGGCAAATGGGGGCTGCCTATCCTGAGCTCCCACGCGCACAGGCCTTGATCGAAGAAACCCTGCGGTTGGAAGAGTCACGGTTCAAGCAGACGTTGGATCGTGGCCTTAAACTGTTGGACGACGAATTGTCCGGGCTGGGCGATGATGCCCCGCTGCCGGGTGCTGCGGCGTTCAAACTGTATGACACATACGGCTTTCCGCTGGACCTGACGCAGGACGCGCTGCGCGAAAAGGGCCGGACAGTAGACACCGAGGGCTTCAATGTAGCGATGGCCGAACAGAAGGCCAAAGCGCGGGCTGCGTGGTCTGGTACTGGCGAGTCTGCTGACCTTGCGATCTGGTTCGATCTGGCAGAAACCCATGGTGCGACCGATTTCCTGGGCTACGACACAGAAAGCGCCGAAGGCCAGATGCTGGCCCTGATCAAGGACGGTGTCGTTGTGGATACGCTGGCCGAAGGCGATTCAGGCTGGATCGTGCTGAACCAGACACCGTTCTATGGCGAATCCGGTGGTCAGGTGGGCGACACAGGCTGGCTGCGCCGGCTAGAGAACGAAGACGATCAGGCCGAAGTGACTGACACCCAGCGGATGGGCGGAGGCAAGGTGTTCGCGCATCACGTCACCATCAAGAGCGGCACGTTCAAGAAGGGCGAGGCCGTACAGCTTGAGGTGGATCACAGCCGCCGCACGGCGATCCGCGCAAACCATTCGGCGACGCACCTGCTGCACGAGGCATTGCGCCGCGCGCTTGGCGATCATGTCGCGCAGCGCGGCTCGCTCAATGCGCCGGATCGGCTGCGGTTCGATTTCAGCCACGGTAAGGCACTGACGCTTGACGAATTGCGGCAGGTCGAGGCCGAGGTAAACGCCTATATCCGCCAGAACGCCGCGGTCGAGACCCGGATCATGACACCGGACGACGCGCGGGCTATCGGTGCGCAGGCGCTGTTCGGTGAAAAATACGGCGACGAGGTGCGCGTCGTGTCTATGGGCGAACAGACCGGGTCGGGCAAAGGCACGAACGGCTCCACCTATTCGCTGGAACTGTGTGGCGGCACCCATGTGCGTCGCACCGGCGATATCGGTGTGTTCGTCACACTGGGCGATTCAGCCTCCAGCGCAGGCGTGCGCCGGATTGAGGCGCTGACCGGTGCGGATGCGTTCCGTTACCTGTCAGAACAGGATCACCGTCTGGCCGAAGTTGCGCTGGAACTAAAGGCGCAAGCGACAGATGTGCCGTCGCGTGTGCGTGCGCTGCTCGACGAACGCAAGTCGCTGTCTAATGAAGTGGCACAGTTGCGCCGCGAATTGGCGATGGCCGGTGGCGCGGGGCAGGGTGGCGGTGCTGACGCACGCGAGATCAACGGCGTTAAATTTGTCGCCCAGGTTTTGTCGGGCGTGTCGGGTAAAGATTTGCCGCCGCTTATCGACGAACACAAATCGCGGATCGGGTCCGGCGCGGTGCTGTTGATTGCCGATACCGGTGGCAAGGCTGCGGTTGCGGCTGGTGTGACGTCTGATCTCACTGGTACCATCTCGGCAGTTGATCTCGTCAAAGCTGCCGTGCCAGAATTAGGCGGCAAGGGCGGTGGTGGCCGTCCGGACATGGCGCAGGGCGGTGGCGCATCGGCAGAGAATGCCGAAGCCGCCATTAAGGCCGCCGAAGCCGTTTTGGGAGGATAAACCATGCCTGCACTCTGGATTGCCCATGTCACCGTGACGGATCCCGAGGCTTATGCGAAATACGCAGAGCTTGCCGGACCGGCAATCGCCAAACATGGCGGGCAATTCATTGCCCGTGGTGGCCGCTACGTGCAGCTTGAAGGGCAGGAGAGGCCACGCAACGTGGTGGCCAAATTCCCGTCGGTTGAAGATGCTGAAGCCTGCTACAACAGCCCCGAGTACCAGCGCGCGCTGGATCATGCGCGGGGCGCGTCGGAGCGGGAATTGCTGATCGTCGAAACGACGGAGTGATTGACCTCAAAGAACTGATGTCCCGCCACGCGCGGGACGGACGGTTGGATTGGATTGGCGCGCGGCCCGCGCGGCACGCCGACATGGTCTTTTTTCAAGACATCGAAATCGCACCAGACGGTTTGGCCGGCGATCATGCACGGGTTGGAAAACGGGCCGTGACATTGATTCAGGCAGAACACATTCCGGTAATCGCGGCACTAATCGGCCGAAACGCGCTCTCGCCAGAGACTCATATAAAAACGTCCCTAAGAAATGACCTCTTTGGCAAATTATCGGTCACAGAAAGAACGGACTCGTTCCTCATCGTATGAGAAGAAGTTACACGCGTCACAGAATCTCGCAACGATGACGTAGTATTTATCGAAAACTGAAATGTAGAGTCAGTTCGCTAGCAGATAATACAAGATGATTTCGACCTGTTTCAGCTCCGGGGCGTAGGGCGGCAGAGTCACGATGGAGATGTTGTCAGGGACGCGGAGCTCC
>JANSYF010000009.1 GCA_024742575.1 Paracoccaceae bacterium
ATCTTGACCTGACCCAACGTGAAATCAACGTCCTTGACCTGCGTCGGCGTCTTCATCCAGTCCAGACGCTGCGCCTGTTCCGCCCAAAACCCGTCAGGATCGGACACCGAACGCGCATACATCTCTTCGTAACGCGACGCGTCTATGTGCGCCTTCTCGACCATCTCTTTGGACGGGGGATAGGTTGTGTCAGTCATGGGTGTCCTCCTCTTTGGTCAAACAAAACCGCCCCCGCCGGGAAATGGCAAGGGCGGCAAAAGTCGCATTAGCCGACGGTCATCTTCAGATCGCGAGGTATTCTGCACGCAGCTGACTGTTTTCAAGAACCTCTGCTGCAGATCCGTCAAACACGATGGAACCGGTGTCGAGGATAATCGCCCGATCTGCCAGTTGCAGCGCGCGCACCGCGTTCTGCTCAACGAGGATCGTTGTCATACCCTGTTCTTTGATCACACGCAGGGTTTTTTCGATTTCGTCCACGATCACCGGAGCCAGACCTTCGTAGGGTTCGTCGAGCAAAAGCACCTTGATGTCACGGGCCAATGCACGGGCAATTGACAGCATTTGTTGTTCGCCACCCGACAGAGTGACGCCCTCTTGACTGCGGCGTTCGCCCAGACGGGGGAAGAGATCGTAGAGACGTTCAATCGACCAGCCAATGGGCGGTGCGATTTGTGCCAGTTGCAGGTTTTCTTCAACCGTCAGACCGGGGATGATGCACCGATCTTCCGGCACCAGGCCCAAACCGACCGAGGCTGCCTCGTAGGACGCCATCTTGTGCAGCGGTTGGTGATCCAGCCAAATCTCGCCGTGGTTCACCTGCGGGCTGTCCATCCGCGCGATAGAGCGCAAAGTGGTTGTTTTTCCGGCCCCGTTGCGGCCCAGAAGTGCGAGAATTTCGCCTTCGTGGACGTTAAACGAGATGCCTTGCACGATGTAGCTTTCGCCATAATACGAGTGCATGTCCCAAACCGACAAAAAGGCGGGGGCCGTTTCTGCACGGTTGGCGTTCTTTGAAAAATCGGGTCTGACGTTCATCTGTTTGTCCTCACGCTGGGAGGTGTGGCAGGGAAGGACCCTGCCGTTATGGGTTTATGCAGCTTCGCCGAGATAGGCTTCTTTGACCTTCGGGTGGCCTTTGATGTTTTCTGGCGTGTCCTCGACAAGGGGTGTACCCTGCGCCAGAACTGTGATCCGGTCCGCCAACGAGAACACCACATGCATGTCGTGTTCGATGATCGCGATCGTGATGTCGCGCTTTTCCTTGATCTCTTTGAGCAGGTCGATGGTGTTGTTCGTGTCCGCCCGCGCCATACCTGCCGTCGGTTCGTCGAGCAGCAACAACTTGGGGTTCTGAACAAGGCACATTGCCATTTCGAGACGGCGCTTGTCACCGCGCGACATGGATGCGGAATGCATGTTCCGCTTGTCGAGCATGTTGACCTCTTCCAGCATCTGTTCGGCCTGATCGCGCAGTTCGCCTTCGCTTAGCACGGACCGGATGCCATGCAGGGCGAACGAGCCGTCACGCCGGGCAAAGCACGGGATCAGCATGTTTTCCATCACCGTCAGATCGCCAAAGATCTCGGGCGTCTGGAATACGCGGGAAATGCCCATTTGGTTGATTTCGAAAGGAGTACGGCCCAGCACGCTCTGTCCGTCGAACATGACCGACCCGGTATCGGGGATCAGTTTACCCACCAGACAGTTGAGCAGCGTGGATTTGCCCGCACCGTTGGGGCCGATGATCGCGTGGCAGGTGTTTTCTGCCACGCTAAGGTTCACATTGCCTAGCGCTTGCAGGCCACCGAACCGTTTGTTCACGTCTTTGACTTCGAGAATTCCCATCTGTCCGTCTCCTTATTCAGCAGGTTCGGTGGTTGCGTTCTTGGGGTCTTTGGCCTTTTTGCTGCCAAAGAGCGCAGCAAGTTTCTGACCACCTTGAACAAGGCCACCAGGCAGGAAGATCACGACGAGCATGAACACGATCCCCAGTGTCAGGTGCCAGCCCTTACCGATGAATGGATAGATCAAGGTGACGATCAAATCTTCAAGCCCGTCGGGCAGGAAAGCAAACCAGCTGTGCAAGATGTCCGAGTTGATCTTGGAAATGATATTTTCCATGTATTTGATCAGACCAGCACCCAGAACCGGGCCGATGAGCGTGCCAACACCACCAAGAATGGTCATCAAAACCACCTCGCCCGACGCAGTCCAGAACATGCGTTCCGCACCTGCCAGTGGGTCCATCGATGCCATCAGGCCGCCAGCGAGGCCGGCATACATGCCAGAGATCACGAAGGCCGCCAGCGTGTAGGGACGTGGGTTGAGACCGGTGTAGTTTAGACGCTGTTGGTTCGATTTCACGGCCCGCAGCATCATTCCGAACGGCGAGCGGAAGATGCGGATCGACAGGTAGAACGATGCCAGCATGATGATCGCCGCGAAGTAATAGCCGACATTAAACGTGAACACCCAGCTGCCGAACACGAGTTCGGCGCTGTCGCGCATCTCAAGGCCAAAGAGGCCGGGGACAGGGATGTTGCCTTCTGCCGTCGTAGCGCTGCCAAAGATGCGCGGATCGTCCAGCGCCAGTTGCAGGCCGGTTTCGCCGCCAGTGATCGGGGTCAAAACCGAGTAGGCCAAGGCAAAGGACATCTGCGCAAAGGCAAGCGTCAGGATCGAAAAGTAGATGCCAGAGCGCCGCAAGCTCACATAGCCGATAATCAGGGCGAACACGCCAGCGGTGACGACCGCAAGTGCGATTGCCGGGATGACATTCATGCTGAGAAGCTTGAACATCCAGACCGCAGCGTAAGACCCCACGCCGAGGAAGGCGGCGTGACCGAAGCTAAGATAGCCGGTCAGGCCAAACAGGATGTTAAAGCCGATTGCGAAGATCCCGAAGATCACGAAGCGCTGCATCAGATCAGGATAGCCTGCGTTGAATTGCGCCATCGCCGAGCCTTCTGGGAACGGGTTGAGCAGGAACGGCGCGAACGCCACCAAAGCTGCCACGATCAGCAGGAGGGATGCGTCTTTTTTGTCCAGTCCGAACATGGATCAGTCCTCCATCACGCCTTTGCGACCCATCAGGCCACGCGGACGCGTCAGTAGAATAATGATGGCAACAAGGTAGATGATCACCTGGTTGATGCCGGGGATGATGTCGATGACTTCGCGCATCGAGGCAAAGCTTTCCAGAATACCCAGCAGGAAGCCTGCCAGCACCGCACCGGGAAGCGACCCCATGCCGCCGACAACCACCACAACAAAGCTTAGGACCAGGAAGTCCATACCCATGTGGTAGTTGGGCGAGTTGATCGGGGTGTACATCACGCCGGCAAGACCTGCGACCGCAGCGGCCAGACCGAACATGATGGTGAACCGCTTATCGATATTGATGCCGAGCAGACCCACGGTTTCGCGATCTGCCATACCGGCGCGCACGACCATCCCAAAGGTGGTGAATTGCAGGAACGCAAATACGGCGCCGATGATCAAAGCCGCAAAGGCAAAGTAGACCAGTCGCCAGTAGGGATAGATGATCGTTCCGGGTTCGAAACCGACAAGCGCGCCAAAGTCGAATGATCCAACAAAGGCAGAAGGGGCCGGGGTCGGGATTGGGTTGGCACCGTAATAGTATTTGATGACTTCTTGAAGAACGATCGCCAGACCAAAGGTCACAAGGATCTGGTCGGCATGCGGGCGCTTGTAGAAGTGTTTGATCAACCCGCGCTCCATGATCACACCGATCAGGATCATCACCGGGATGGCGAACAGGATCGACAAAGGCACCGCCCAGTCGATGATCCCCGCGCCAAGGCTTTCGCCAAAAATGTCGTAGATATATGGCACATCGCGCGTTTGCGGATTGCCAAGGAAGTCGACGGCTCCGGGAACCTCGACTTTGTGGCTCAGGCTAAGCAGGCGGGACAGGGTGACGGCGCAGAATGCACCGATCATGAACAGCGCACCGTGCGCGAAGTTCACCACGCCCAGCGTGCCGAAGATGAGTGTCAGGCCCAATGCGATCAGCGCATAGGCCGAGCCCTTGTCGAGCCCGTTTAGAATTTGCAGGATTATGGCGTCCATTGCCCCACCCTTTGCGGTCAGAAGTGTGGAAGTGCAGACAGCCCGCATCAGCAACGGGCTGGAGAAGAGATGAGGCGGGCCGGGTGGCCCACCTCAAAAACAAAGGCTTATGCGCCGTTGTTACAGGTGCCCAGCGATCCGCCAGCAACCTGCGGGTGATCGGGTGCATAGGTAACCTGCTCAACCGGTGTGACTTCCACGATTTCGAGGAGGTCGAACTCGGAGGAGGGGTTCTCTTTACCCTTCACAACCAGAACGTCTTTGAAGCACTGGTGGTCTTCGGCGCGATACAGCGTCTTGCCGTTGCCCATGCCGTCGAACTCGAAGCCTTCGAGAGCTTCGACAACCGCGCACGGTGCGAACGAGCCTGCACGCTGAACGGCGTCTGCATACAGCAGGGCCTGAACGTAGCAAGTGTGTGCGGCCTGCGACGGCGGGAAGCCGTACTTGGTGCCGAAGGACTGAACGAATGCTTTGGAGCCTTCGTCCTGAAGCGACCAGTGCCAGTTCGTCGAACCGAAGATGCCCTTAACGTTGGCACCAGCACCCTTCGCCATCAGGCGCGAGTAGAGCGGAACAACGATTTCGAACTGCTTGCCGTTCACAATACGATCACGCAGACCGAACTGAACCGCGTTGGTCAGCGAGTTCACCATGTTGCCGCCGTAGTGGTTCAGAACCAGCACGTCTGCGTCGGATTGCAGAACCGGCGTGATGTAGGACGAGAAGTCAGTCTGTGTCAGCGGTGTCAGAACCGAACCAACAGTTTCCCAGCCCATCGCTTCGGTCGAGGATTTTACCGCTTCTTCTGTGGTGTAACCCCAGTTGTAATCGGCTGTCAGGTGGTAAGCCTTTCGGTCGGTGCCGTAGTTAGCTGCAAGCACGGGTGCCAGCGCTGCGCCGGACATATACGAGTTGAAGAAGTGGCGGAAACCGTTGGCCCGCTTGTCTTTACCCGTCGTGTCGTTGGAGTGCGTGAGGCCCGCCATGAAGATGACGCCCGCTTCTTGGCAGAGCGCCTGAACGGCAACCGCCACACCCGAAGACGAACCGCCAGTGATCATCACAGCGCCGTCTTTTTCGATCATCGATTTTGCCGATGCGCGTGCTGCGTCAGACTTTGTCTGAGTGTCACCCGTGACGTATTCGACTTTTTTGCCAAGAATGCCTGTGCCGTCCAGTACCTTGGATGAGAAGGTGTTCAGCATGCCGCCATCGCCTTCACCGTTCAGGTGCTCGACAGCAAGCTCGTAGGCACGAAGTTCGTCTGCACCTTCGTCTGCGTAAGGGCCGGACTGGGGTACGTTGAAACCCAGTGTAACGGTCGAGCCAGTTGGCGCGTTTGTAAAGCCTTCGTGGCCAGCTGCGGACAGATACGTGGGCAGTGCAAGACCTGCGCCTGCTACAGCACCTGTCTTGAGCACGCCGCGACGTGTCAGGTTGCCTTTGGACATATAATCCTCCCAATGTCTTTAAGGGTTTGGCGGGGTTCCTCCGACCGCCAACACCGCACTTATGTGCAGAGCGATTATCGGCCATGCATGGAAAACATAGCAATAAGCGCTTTGCTTCAAACGGTTTTTCTGTCAAAAAATGAACAACGCATTGCAGAAATCTGTAAATTTATTTTTTCTGCAGTGCAGAAACGGTTTGATTCATCACGGGAAAATCATGTGCCCCGCGACACTCTGACAGGAAGCCGCATTCGCGAGCGGCGCGTCATGGCCGGACTGAAGCAGTCCGAATTGGCCAAACTCGCCGAGATCTCGCCATCCTACCTGAACCTGATCGAACACAATCGGCGCAGAATCGGCGGTAAATTGCTGGTCGACATAGCGCATGCACTGGGGGTCGAGCCGGGGTCATTGACCGAAGGCGCGGAAACAACCCTTTTGGCCACGCTGCGCGAGGCTGCAAGCGGCACCGAGATGTCCGAAGCAGAATTTGTCCGCGTCGAAGAGTTTGCCGGGCGGTTCCCGGGATGGGCGGCGCTTTTGGCTGACAACCAGCGCAAGGTTGAAACGCTACAGCGCAGCGTTGAGGCGCTGACCGACCGATTGACCCACGACCCGCATCTTGCCGCTTCATTGCATGAAATGCTGTCTACCGTGACCGCGATCCGTTCTGCCGCGTCTATCCTTGCGGAACCAGGCGATATCGAACCGGAGTGGCAACGCCGCTTCAACCGCAACATTTACGAAGATAGCGCTCGACTTGCCGACACCAGCCGCAGTCTGGCGCAATATCTCGAAGAGGCGGATTCAGAAGCGTCTGAAACCAATGCGCCGCAGGATGAATTGGATGGTGTGTTTCAGAAATCGGGGTTTCATTTGCCTGCGCTTGAAACGTCAGAGGGGGATGTCGATACCGTCACATCCGAGTTGGGAAAAGGCGTGTCGCAATCGGCACGGTGGCTATTGCACCGTGCTTTGACCCGCTACCGTGCTGATGCCGAATGGATGCCGTTGGGCGATTGTGCTGATACGGTAGCAGCCACTGGGAGCGATCCCTTTGCGTTTGCTGCAAGGTTCGGGTGTGATCTAGCCAGTGCCATGCGTCGGTTGGCGCATCTCCCATCCGAGATTCTACCGGAACCTGTGGGCTTGGCGATTTGCGATGGCTCCGGTGTTACAACGTTTCGCAAGCCGTTGCCCGAGTTTCCGTTGCCCCGTTTGGGGGCTGGTTGTGCTCTCTGGCCACTTTACCGCGCGCTTGCGCGCCCGATGATGCCGCAAGTTGAAGTGATGGAGCAATCCGCGCGAACGGCCGCGCGCCACAGGGGTTATGCAATTTCTCAACCCACCAGCCCAGCCCGTCCGGGCGAGGATGTGCTTTTTGAAAGCCACATGCTGATCGTGCAAGAACCTAAGCGCGATCACCCGGAACCAATCCGTCAAGTTGGGCTGACTTGCCGAATTTGCCCGCACCCGGCTTGTGAGGCACGACGCGAGCCGTCGATCATGGTCGCATCAGTACCGCGGAAGCTTTGACACACGGGTCGCACTTCGTAATAGTTCAGGCAAGCTGTCAAAAAATAACGGCAAAAGCCGATCAGCTTCTTGCGGCACGGGGGAGGGCGCGCATGTCCAAACAGGTTCTTTTGATCGAAGACGAACCAAATATTATCGAAGCGATCAGTTTCATCCTGTCGCGGGACGGATGGACTGTAAAAACGCATTCCAACGGCTCAGATGCATTTGACATGGTGAAAGAAAGGAAGCCGGATGTGGTGATCCTCGACGTGATGTTGCCGGGAAAAAGTGGGTATGACATTTTGCGTGAATTACGGGATGATCCAGAGGTCAATGGCATGCCGGTGCTCATGCTGACTGCGCGCGGCCAGACCAAGGATCGCGAAATCGCCGAGCGCGCGGGTTGCGATGCTTTCATGACCAAACCGTTCTCAAATGCAGAAGTTCTCGAAACCGTGAGAGCCCTTGCTTTGAAATGACACGAGCGACTGACAGGCCGGGATCGCCAACCGTTTTTCACGAAAGACGAACCTATCGCAAACGTCGCGTCATGGACGCGGCTCGGGTTACACCTGTGTTGGCTCTAATTCTTTGGATTATCCCGATGATCTGGCCGCAAGAAGGCGACGGCTCTGTGAGCAGTGCTACAGCGTTAATATATATCTTCTTCGTTTGGGCCGGGATTATTCTTCTCACATGGGGCTTGTCGCGACTGTTGGCTGACGTACCGGACGAATCTTCGGATTCTGAGACATGAGCACGCTTAACCTGCTTGTTGCGGTGTGCATTACTTACGTCCTATTTCTATTTTTTGTGGCGTTTGCCGCGGATCGGTTGGCTTTGCAGGGTAAGAAGGCGTGGCTGCGCTCACCCTTAATCTACACCTTGTCGTTGTCGATCTATTGTACCGCGTGGACCTTTTACGGCGCGGTGGGTTCCGCGGCGCGCAACGGGTTTGAATACCTGACGATCTATCTTGGACCAACACTGGTCATGATCAGCTGGTGGTGGCTCTTGCGCAAACTGATCCGCATTGGCCGGACGCAGAAAATCACCTCCATCGCTGACCTTATTTCGTCGCGCTACGGGAAATCCAGCTTATTGGCGGCGGGGGTCACAATCCTCGCTGTGATCGGCACCACACCTTATATTGCGTTGCAGTTGCAGTCCGTGACCCTGTCGTTTTCCGTGTTTGCCGCACAGTCAGACGGGCTGGCAGCACAGGATCAAGCGCAACTTGCGTTTTGGTTGTCGATGGGATTGGCCTTGTTCACCGTTCTGTTCGGTACACGCAACCTAGACGCCAAAGAACGCCACGACGGGGTGGTCATGGCTATTGCTGTCGAAGCGGTGGTCAAGCTGATCGCGCTGCTTTCGGTCGGGATCTTTGTGGTCTGGGGGGTGTCAGGCGGACTGTCCGAGGCGCTTAACCGGATCGACGCATCGGAATTCGGTGAATGGCACACGGACCGCAGTCGCTGGGCTGGGCTCATTTTCCTGTCAGCCGCGGCGTTCCTGTGCCTGCCGCGCACGTTTCAGGTGCTCGTGGTGGAGAACGATGACGAAAGTCACCTGCGCACCGCGAGTTGGGCCTTTCCGCTGTACCTATGCCTCATCAGCCTCTTCGTCGTGCCGATTGCGGTGGTTGGTTTGGATATCATGCCCGATGGATCAAACCCTGATCTTTTTGTTCTGACAGTGCCGCTGGCGCTAGGAGAAAACGGTTTGGCAATGCTGTCATTCCTTGGGGGGTTCAGTTCGGCGACCTCCATGGTGATTGTCGCGGCAATTGCGTTGTCGACGATGGTGTCAAACCACATTGTGATGCCGATTTGGCTGCAACTGCGCCCAAGAGGGGCCAGCGTATCCGGCGATGTGCGGGCTGCTGTTCTCTTGGCGCGGCGCCTATCCATCGTTGGCGTGGTGATGCTCGGTTATCTTTATTTCCGTCTGTCGAGCGGGGGGGAAGCTTTGGCTTCCATTGGCCTTGTGGCGTTTTGTGGTCTCGCGCAGGTCTTGCCTGCGATGTTGGGTGGCATGTTCTGGCGCGGAGCCACGCGGATGGGGGCGTTCGCAGGGCTGACGGCTGGGTTCGCGATCTGGCTCTATACACTGTACCTGCCCAGCTTTGGCGTTGGCACGATCTTGCCCATGGCGATCATCGACAATGGGCTGTTTGGTTTGGAGTGGCTAAAGCCTAACGCTTTGTTTGGCATCGCGGGCTTGGACCAACTTATGCACGCGTTGCTCTGGAGCATGTTGTTCAATGTTGTGGCCTTTGCCGGGGTTTCGCTCATCACTTTCCCGTCGCCATTAGAGCGGTTGCAGGCAGCGCAATTCGTAAACATTTTCGAGCGTTCGGCCAACGCCCGAAGCTGGTCCGGTGGAACGGCGCAAGCTGAAGAACTGATGGTGATGGCGCAGCGCATTCTGGGTGCAGGAGAGGCGCAAGCGCTGTTTCAGCGCCATGCGCGGCGTCAGGGAACGCGTGGGGATTTACCGGCCCCTACACCCGACTTCCTAGAAGCTTTGGAACGTGAATTGGGCAGCTCTGTTGGTGCGGCAACCGCACATGCGATGGTCGGGCAGATCACGGGTGGCATGGCGATTTCGGTTGAAGACCTAATGGCGGTGGCGGATGAAACGGCGCAGATGCTGGAATACTCGGCACGGCTCAAGGAGCAGTCAGAAGAACTAAGTCGCACTGCGCTGGAGCTGCGCAACGCGAACCAAAAGCTCACCCGTCTGTCGATCCAGAAAGACGCATTCCTTAGTCAGATCAGCCATGAATTGCGCACGCCGATGACCTCGATCCGAGCGTTTTCGGAAATCCTGCGGGACACGGACCAGATGAACCCAGAGGACCAGTCGCGCTATGCATCCATCATTCACGACGAGGCGCAGCGCCTGACACGCCTACTTGATGACCTGCTGGATCTGAGTGTGGTTGAGAATGGCCAAGTGAACCTCAATCTTCGAGAAGGCACGTTGCGCGACGCGCTGGACCGGGCGGTTTCGTCAGCCGCCATCGGTGAAGACGGGGTTCAACTGAAAATCGAACGTGATGCAGCCAAGGAAGAGATACTTTTGCATACGGATCTGGATCGCCTGAGCCAAGTGTTCATCAACCTGATCGCCAACGCCCGCAAGTATTGTGATGCCAAAGCGCCAAAGCTTGTCATCCGTGTGATGCAAGATGCTGATCGCGTGGTGATCGATTTTCAGGACAACGGTTCGGGAATCGCTCCTGATGCGGTTGACATGATCTTTGAGAAATTCGCGCGAGTCAGCGATCAAAAGGCAGGTGGGGCAGGGCTTGGTCTTGCGATTTGTCGGCAGGTCATGACTCGGCTGGGCGGATCGGTGGATTACGTGCCAGCGTCGCGAGGTGCGAATTTCCGCGTGGTTCTGCCTTATCGGACGGCACTGGCCGCGCAATAAGCCGATTTTGCTAAATCCTTGGTAACCAATTTCGGTGATAACCGGAAAAGACCAAGAGGGCACCCGCGCTAATATGATCAAAGAACCCACTGAGACCGTATTGCAGCGAAAGGCCTCTGCGCAGCGCAGGGCGCTAGGGGGTGGTACATGGTCGGTGTCCCGCGCTTTGGGGCGGGCGTTGTCTATTTCTGCGGACGCGCTGTGGGGGCTATCGCTGGTGGCACGCCCCACTGGCGATGAAATTGTGGCCGTCGACCGGGCTGCCAGCCGCATTGACGAAGATCAGCTTCTGGTGATCCTTGAACATGAAACGGGTCCGCGCGGCTTGATGGCTTTAGACAGAGACGTCGTAACCGGATTGATCGACGTGCAGACGCTTGGTCGTGTGATGCGGTTTCCCAGTGATGCTCGTGCATTCACACCAACCGATGCCGCCATGACAGCGCCTTTGATTGATGCGGCGCTGCCGCGGTTGGCGTCCATGCTTTCAGCCCAACCCGACATGGCACATATGCAGAATTATAGGTTTGGCGCTCTGGTTGAAGATGTGCAGACAGCAAGCCTTGCGCTTGATGCCGAAAGTTACCACCTTGTCGCCTTTGGCGTCGATCTTGCTCAGGAAACACGATCAGGTGGCATACTGTTTTTGTTCCCTGAACCGCCCAAGCTGGCAGAGCAGGATAAATTGGCGTCGCCCGGAAAACACGAAGCGGTGCTCAAGTTGGCTCCGGTGCGGATGCAAGCGGTTCTGACGCGCATCCATATCGCGTTGGATCGTGCACAGGCCTTGCGACCGGGCGATGTGCTGACGATCTCGCCACAGACAACAACCTCCGCAACCTTGGTTCTGTCAGGTGGTCATGTCGTGGCGCGCGGGACGCTGGGGCAGATGGACGGATTTCGCGCAATCCGCATTGGAACGGGCGAGACGCCGCTGCACAAACCCAATCCGGGTCCGGGATTGCAGGACGTCACACGCACTATGACTGGTGTGGTTCCGATGGAGCCAAAAGAAACCAAGCTTGATTACGGTGGATCGCTTGATGTTGCCTTGAGCGAAATTGCCAGCCAACTGCCGGAAGCAATTGTTCCGCAGGACGGTTAGCCCTGCGGTTTTGACGCCGCGTCGAGGGCTGGGCGAAGCGCCGAAAGGTCGTAGCCCGCCTGTGCCACTGCGCCAAGGATCGCATCCGAGCTTTGTTGGCCAGCCTGCCCTAATGCCCAAAGCACCGAACAGCGGGTTCCAGAGGCACAATATGCCAACACCGGCCCATCGGACGCATCAACAAGCGCGGCTTGCTGTGCCACCCGATCAGGCGTCATCGTCTGATGGGTGATTGGCAATACTTCAAACCGCAGGCCAGCGGCTTCGATTGCGGTGCGCATCGCATCGGACTGATGCGACGGTGGCACTTCGGCATCCGGGCGATTGCAAATCACGGTCGTGATCCCCGCCGCTTTGATGGCGGCGGCGTCTTCTGGGTCGATCTGCGGGGACACGCTATAGCGGTCGGTGAGGGGACGAATATCCATGATCTTGACCTACTGCGCTGTTGCGGGCCTGTCCAGCCATGCCCTTAGGGGGGGCATAGCGCTCATCCCGATGACCATCGCACCAAGGAACACCATACCTTCGATCCCGCCATAGCTGAGCGATGCGATCGCGGGTCCGGGACACAGGCCAACCAGACCCCAACCCATGCCGAACAGAACCGACCCCATGACAAGGTTGCGGCCCAGTTTCGGCTCGGGCGGGGGCGGCATGGCGTCGCCGGTTAGGGCAAATCGCCGCTTTGCAGCAACCCGCCACGCAATCGCCATTGGGATAATCGCGCCGCCCATGACAAAGGCGAGCGTCGGATCCCAATTGCCAAAGATATCAAGCCAACCCTGCACCTTTCGTGTGTCGGTCATGCCCGAAATGAACAGCCCGGCACCAAACAGACCACCGGCCAGAAAAGCAAAATAGTTGCGCATCAGATGATCCCCAGCAAATGGCGGAACAGAACGACGGTCAGGCCGCCAGCAAGAATGTAGAAGACCGTCGCGACCATGCCGCGTAGCGACAGACGCGAAATCCCGCAGACGCCATGGCCCGAGGTGCATCCATTGGCCAACCGCGTACCGACGCCGACCAGCAGACCCGCCGCGATCAGGAGGGCAAAGTTGCTGGTGACATGTGTCTCTTTCGGTCCAAGAAAGAACAACAGCACCACAGGCATCAAAGCCAACCCTGCAAGAAAGCTGATACGTTCCCACATCGTGCTGCGCCCGCTGCCATCGACAAGCCCGCCGATGATACCGCTTGCGCCCATGATGCGCCCATTGGCGAGCAGATATACCGCACCGCCTGTGCCGATCAGCATTCCGCCGACCAGCCCGTAAATCCAATCCGGGTTCATTTCTTTACAATCCGTTCACAGGAACTTTCAGGAAGACCTTGCCGTCCTCGTCGGCGGGCGGCATTTGCCCGGCGCGCATGTTCACTTGCAGCGACGGGATGATCAATTTCGGCATCGCCAGAGTTGCGTCACGCGCGTTGCGCATTTCAACAAAGCTCGTCTTGGTAGCGTCACCGCCGACATGCACGTTCTTTGCTTTCTGGTCGCCGACAGTTGTTTCCCACGCATAGTCGTCGCGGCCCGGTGCCTTGTAGTCATGCCCTACGAAGATGCGGGTTTCGTCCGGCAAGGCGAGGATCTTTTGCACCGAGTCGTACAACTGCTCGGACGAGCCGCCGGGAAAGTCACAGCGCGCCGTGCCGAAATCCGGCATGAACAATGTGTCGCCGACAAACGCGGCATCTCCGACCACATAGGTCAGGCAGGCTGGCGTGTGGCCCGGTGTGTGCAACACATCCGCACGCATCTGGCCGATGTGAAAACTGTCGCCTTCGACAAAAAGCTTGTCGAACTGGCTGCCATCGCGTTGAAATTCGGTGCCTTCGTTGAACACCTTGCCAAACGTGTCCTGCACGACCTGAATGCGGTCGCCGATGCCGATCTTACCGCCGAGCGCTTCTTGCAGATAGGGTGCCGCGCTCAGATGATCTGCATGGACATGGCTTTCCAGCAGCCACTGAACCTCAAGACCATTTTCCTTCACAAACGCGATCACCGCATCGGCGGATTTCGTGTCTGTGCGGCCCGAAGAATAGTCGAAATCCAGAACGCTATCGACAATCGCGCAGGCGCTGCCTTGCGGATCCTGAACCACGTAAGAAATTGTGTTGGTGGCGTCGTCAAAAAAACCTGTGACCTTGGGTGTCATGTCTAAGCCCTCTTTGCTTGAACAACATATATCAAAAAATGAATACGTTGCAAGAGCACGCGTTAAAAAAGTGTAAGGCAGTTGCAACTTTTTGGGAAACGAAAGAGTCAGGCTTGCTAGACCGCTCCGGCGCCAGTTGGATCGGACAAATAGGCCAGCACATCGTTCTTTCCGATAACGCCAATCGGAGTGCCGCTCTCGACGACGGCGAGATCGATTTCGCTGCTGACAAGCGTTGTCATCACTTCTTGCACGCGGGCATCCGCTTCAACCGACAGTGCCTCTGCCGAAGCAGCCCCGCTGCGCATGACATCACGAGCGCGCAATACGCCCAACGGGTTCATATGTTTGACGAAATCAGCCACATAGGCGTTCGATGGGTTGCGAAAAATCTCTTGCGGAGTACCGCATTGCACGATCCGCCCACCTTCCATGATGGCGATGCGATTGCCGATCTTGAACGCTTCGTCCAGATCATGACTGACAAAGATAATCGTCCGGTTCAGCCGTTTTTGCAGTTCCAAAAGTTCGTCCTGCAATTTGGTGCGGATGAGCGGATCAAGCGCCGAAAACGGCTCGTCCATTAGTAGGATCGGCGCATCCGTTGCAAAAGCACGAGCCAGACCGACGCGCTGTTGCATCCCACCTGACAATTCCGCGACCTTGCGGTCGGCCCAATCGGTCAGACCGACAAGGGCCAACTGCTTTTCAACCTGCGCATTGCGTTCCGCCTTGGACTGGCCACCCAGTTCGAGCCCCAGACCGACATTTTCCCGCACCGATCGCCACGGCAATAGGCCGAATTGCTGAAACACCATCGCCACATGACGCAATCGGATGGTCCGAAGCGCATCGGCGCTGGCGTGAGTAACATCGACCAGCCCCTGACCGTCATGCACCCGCACACAGCCACGCGCGACAGGGTTCAGGCCGTTCACAGCTCGCAAGAGTGTGGACTTGCCCGACCCGGACAAACCCATCAGGACAAGGATCTCCCCTTCGGCTACGTTCAGCGAGCAATCATGCACGCCCAAGACTTGACCCGTGTCACGCTGAATCTGCCCCCGGTCTTGCCCGGCATCCATCAGCGGCAGGGCAGATTGTGGCTTATCCCCGAACACGATGGAAACATTGTCGAATTCTACACGCGTGTCGCTCATTTTTCGCGCTCCATTCGCAGCATGCGGTCTAGGATGATGGCGACCACCACAATTACGAACCCACTCTCAAACCCGCGCGCCGTGTTCACCTGATTCAAGGCCCGAACCACTGGAACGCCCAATCCGTCGGCACCAACCAACGCCGCGATCACCACCATCGACAGCGACAGCATGATGGTCTGGTTCAATCCCGCCATTATTTGTGGAAGGGCAGAGGGCAGTTCCACCTTCCACAGCAATTGCGATTTGGTCGCCCCGAACGCCTCGGCCGCCTCAATCAATGGGGTGGGCGTTGAGCTGACCCCAAGATGCGTTAAACGGATCGGCGCGGGCAAAACAAAGATCACCGTAGCAATCAACCCCGGAACCATGCCGATGCCAAAAAACACAATTGCAGGAATAAGATAGACGAAGGTTGGCAAGGTCTGCATCAGATCCAGAACCGGCCGCATCCATGCATAAAGCTTTGGCCTGTGCGCCACCGCGATGCCGATAGGTACACCGACACCCATGCACACCACGCAAGCCGACAGAACAAGTGTCAGGCTCTCGGTCGTTTCCTCCCAATAGCCTTGGTTGATAATAAACAAGAACCCAAACGCCACAAACAGCGCAACCTTCCAACTGCGTTGCAGGTAATAGGTCAGCGCCACAAACAGCGCGATGATGACCAACGGGTGCGGCGTTTGCAGCAGCCACAAGAAGCCGTCGATCATCGCCTCTAGTGCGTCTGACAGCGCGTCAAAGAAAAACGCGCCATTGCTTTCCAGCCAATCAAACGCTGAACCGGCGACTTTTCCCACCGGGATCTTGTTCTCTGTCAACCAGTCCATGAAGGTGTCCTAGGGTCTGAAATGACAGGGCGGCTTGGTGCCGCCCTGTCCGGTTTACTGAAGTGCGGCTTTCACCGCCGCAACGGCATCGCCGCCATCTTTGGTGGTCACGCCATCCAGCCAGCTCATGTAAGCGTCGGGATTGGCCTGCAACCAAGCGGTCGCAGCATCGCGCGCTTCGGCACCATCATTCAGGATGGCGCCCATGATTTCGTTTTCCATGGCCAGTGTGAATTCAAGGTTTGTCAGCAGCTTACCCACGTTCGGGCAGGCATCGACATATCCGGCAGAGGTGTTGGTGAAGACTGTTGCGCCGCCAAGGTTCGGACCGAACCAATCGTCGCCACCTTCAAGATAAGTCATCTCGAAATTCGCGTTCATGGGGTGCGGCTCCCAGCCAAGAAATACAACCGGTTCGCCACGATCATCCGCGCGGGCCACCTGCGCAAGCATCCCCTGTTCCGAGCTTTCGACCACTTCAAAACCTTCAAGGTCAAACGCGTTTGCGCCAATCATGTCCATGATCAGGCGGTTGCCGTCATTACCCGGCTCAATGCCGTAGATTTCAGCATCAAGCGCATCGCGCTGCGCTGCGATGGCGGCAAAGCTTGTGATGCCAAGATCGGCCCCGGCCTTGTTTGTCGCCAGTGTGTATTTCGCGCCTTCAAGGTTTGCGCGGACGGTGTCGACTGTGCCCGCGTCCCGGTAGGGGGCGATGTCGGCTTCCATTGTCGGCATCCAGTTGCCGAGGAATATATCCACGTCGCCTTCAGCCAACGCGGTGTAGGTCACGGGGACGGACAGCACCTTGATGTCTGTGTCATAGCCAAGCGCGTCCAGCACAACGGTGGTCGCCGCCGTCGTCGCCGTGATATCGGTCCAGCCCACGTCCGAAAACGTGACCGAGTCACAATTGGCAGCGGCAGCACCCGCTGCACAAATCGCGAGGATCGAGAGTGAAGATTTCATCATTTTGTTGGTCTCCCTGACAGAGGTCGGTTTTTGTTGATTGACGAGTCAATTAAAAACGCCATACGGTCCCGCACGTCAAACACTTAATTTTTCGGAGTCGGACGTGCCGAAGCTCGGGATGGAGCCTATACGCCGCGAGGCGTTGGTAAAAGCGACGATTGCCGAGATCGGGCAAGCGGGGTCTTTGGACGTGACCGTGGCCCAGATCGCAAGGCGCGCGGGCATGTCATCGGCGCTTGCGCATCACTATTTCGGCGGCAAAGATCAGATTTTTCTGGCGGCCATGCGCCACACCCTTAGCCTATATGGTGCAGAAGTGCGCGGTGCCCTTGTGATGGCCCACGGACCAAAAGCGCGGGTCGAGGCGATCATACGCGCGGGCTTTACCCATTCGAACTTTCGGCGCGAAGTGGTTGCAGCGTGGCTGAATTTTTACGTTCTGGCCCAATCTGACGATCAGGCGCGCCGCTTGTTGGCGGTGTATCAGCGCCGTTTGCATTCGAACCTCGTCTACAATCTGCGGCCGCTTGTCGGTGCGCGCTCTGCTGAAGTCGCAGTGCGTATCGCAGGGCTGATCGACGGCCTATACCTTCGGGAGGCGCTCAGCAAAGAGGTGCCATCAGGCGACGACGCGACGCGGCAGGTGCTGACTGCGCTTGCACATGAAATCACCCAAGCGGACAGGGAGCCCCTTGTATGAGCTACGACACGCAACCCAAAGCCAGCCATTTTATCGACGGCGCCTATGTCGAAGATACCAATGGCACGCCGATTCCCGTGATTTACCCTGCAACGGGCAAACAGATTGCCACCGTCTATGCGGCGACACCGGCCATCATCGATCAAGCGCTGGCCGCCGCGCACCGGGCACAAAAGGAATGGGCGGCAATGTCGGGCACTCAACGGGGCCGCATCCTGCGCCGGGCCGCAGACATGATGCGCGATCGAAACCATGACCTGTCCGTGCTGGAAACCTATGACACGGGTAAACCGTATCAGGAGACCATCGCAGTCGACGCGACCAGCGGCGCGGATGCGCTGGAGTTTTTCGGCGGTTTGGCCGGGAGTCTGACCGGAGAGCACATCCAACTGGGGGATGACTGGGTCTACACCCGCCGTGAACCGTTGGGCGTGTGCGTCGGCATTGGTGCGTGGAACTATCCGACCCAGATCGCGTGCTGGAAAGGCGCGCCCGCGCTGGCTTGTGGCAATTCAATGGTGTTCAAACCATCCGAGACAACGCCGCTTTGCGCCTTGAAGGTGGCCGAAATTCTGCACGAAGCGGGCCTGCCCGCCGGGATCTACAATGTGATCCAGGGGCTTGGCGAAGTCGGCGCATCCTTGGTCACTGATCCGAGAGTCGCCAAAGTTTCGCTTACCGGGTCCGTTCCAACGGGTAAAAAAGTCTATACGGCCGCTGCAGCGCAGATGAAACATGTGACGATGGAATTGGGTGGCAAGTCACCCTTGGTGATCTTCGATGACGCCGATCTGGAAAATGCCGTAGGCGGTGCGATCCTTGGAAATTTCTACTCTTCTGGTCAGGTGTGTTCGAATGGAACACGGGTATTTGTGCAGAAAGGCATTAAGGACGCGTTTCTAAAATGCCTTACGGAACGCCTTTCCACAGCTGTAATCGGCGACCCCCTGGAAGAGGCCACGAATTTCGGCCCGATGGTTTCCGAAAAACAAATGAAAATCGTCCTTGATTATATTGAAAAGGGCGAAAATGAAGGTGCCCGTCTGGCAGCAGGCGGCAAACGCCTTGATCGTGACGGATACTACCTTGAACCGACTGTTTTCGCGGATGTCACCGACGACATGACCATTGCCCGCGAAGAGATCTTCGGCCCAGTCATGGCGGTTCTTGATTTCGACACCGAAGAAGAGGCCATAGCCCGCGCAAACGCTACGGAATTTGGGCTGTCCGCCGGGGTGTTCACCCGCGACCTGTCGCGAGCGCACCGCGTGATTGCACAGCTAGAGGCGGGGTCCTGTTTCATCAACTCGTATAACGATGCGCCAGTCGAAGCACCTTTTGGCGGCACTAAAATGTCTGGTGTTGGTCGCGAAAACTCGAAGGCTGCAATCAATCATTACAGTGAACTGAAATCCGTCTACGTCCGCATGGGTGACGTCGAAGCCCCGTTCTAAGGCGTTGGTATGAATGCTGATTATGTCATAGTTGGTGCTGGCTCTGCGGGCTGCGCAATGGCCTATCGTTTGTCTGAAGCGGGCCGATCCGTCATCATTATCGAGCATGGCGGATCTGATGCTGGACCGTTCATCCAGATGCCCGGTGCTCTTAGCTTTCCAATGAACATGAAGCGGTATGATTGGGGCTTTCAAACCGAGCCCGAGCCGCATCTGAACAATCGCAGGTTGGCTTGTCCGCGCGGTAAAGTCATCGGCGGGTCTTCGTCGATCAACGGTATGATCTATGTTCGTGGTCACGCAAGGGACTATGACCATTGGCGCGATCAAGGGGCTCAGGGTTGGGGATATGCGGACGTCTTACCGTATTTTCAACGGCTTGAGAACTGGCATTCAGGTGGGCATGGCGGCGACCCTGAGTGGCGTGGCACAGAAGGACCTTTGCATGTGACACGCGGTGCGCGTGACAACCCATTGACCCGTGCTTTTGTCGAGGCCGGAGCGCAGGCGGGATATGGCGTGACCGGGGATTACAACGGGCACCGGCAGGAGGGTGTGGGGCCGTTTGACATGACTGTCTGGCAGGGCGAACGATGGTCGGCTGCCAAGGCGTATTTGCGTCCGGCTTTGAAGCGGGAAAACTGTAATCTTGTCAGGGGCTTTGCCCGGAAGGTTGTGATCGAAGAAGGACGCGCGACTGGCGTCGAAATCGAACAGGGCGGCCAAATCAAAGTGATCCGCGCGGATGTTGAAGTGATTCTTGCGGCATCGGCTATCAACTCACCGAAATTGTTGATGCTTTCCGGGGTTGGTCCTGCCAAACACCTTGTCGAGAATGGAATTGACGTGATCGCGGATCGGCCGGGTGTCGGCCAGAATTTACAGGATCATCTTGAGGTCTACGTTCAGGCTGCGGCGAGCCAGCCTGTCAGTCTTTTCAAGTATTGGAACCTCTTGGGAAAAGCTTATGTCGGCGCGCGTTGGCTGCTTACCAAAACTGGACCCGGAGCTTCTAACCAATTTGAAAGTGCTGGATTTATTCGATCCAAGCCGGGTGTTGATTACCCTGATCTGCAGATCCATTTTCTGCCTATTGCGGTTCGGTATGACGGTCAAACGGCGGCCGAAGGGCATGGTTTTCAGGCGCATGTGGGACCGATGCGATCACCGTCTCGGGGTGAGATCACGTTGCGGTCAGGCAATCCAAAAGACGATCCCAAAATATTCTTCAATTATATGAGTCACTCGGAGGATTGGGCGAACTTCCGTCAAGGCATCCGGCTGGTGCGGGAGATCTTTCAACAGGACGCGTTCAAGCCCTATTTCAAGCATGAAATTCAACCGGGGGATGCGGCCCAAAGCGATGAAAACATTGATGATTTCATCCGCGAGCATGCCGAGAGCGCGTATCATCCCTGCGGTACTTGCAAAATGGGATCGCGGGCAGATCCGTTGGCGGTTGTTGACCCAGAAAATCGGGTGATTGGTGTTGAAAATCTGAGGGTTGCGGATAGTTCGATCTTTCCGCGGATTACCAACGGTAACCTGAATGCACCTTCCATTTTGGTGGGAGAAAAGGCGGCGGATCATGTCTTGGGCAAGTCTTTGCTTGCGTCGGACAACCGTGAGCCGTGGGTTCATCCAAAATGGCGCACTGAACAACGTTGAAACGTACGATTGCATCTTGCGGTTCGTACGGTGCGATCTGATCAGAGAAGGTCCTTTGATCATTAATTAAATGTATCGAAAATCAGTGATCGTTCTGCTTTCTATATAAATCGTGGAAAGCGTTTCTTAACGCGATCTCGCTAGTGTCGGCTTGCACGTGCGTAGGTACCGCTCAGCACATAAGGGGTCTGTCGCTGCCCTTTGTGATTGGGACTGACGGGCAAGAAAGCGAGGGATGAAGAAACACGATCTTTTGAGCGGTCAAGGCAAGGATGGAGGATGCACAACAACCGCCCAACCACTGGGCACGCCGGGTTGTGTTGATCCCCCTAAGTTTAGGATTTGGTGATCTGTGAAGATGGAAATTGCGTTTCGATGGTAGGGTCAGGCGCGAACCAGTGTCGCGCGAATGCTTAAAGCATAGCGGCCAGTGGAATGTCGGGCTGTTGGGCACAGAATGGTGCAATTGAATTGGGTTGAGAGTGAAACAGCGGTCCTATGCTTACGATTAGGCCGCGACGATGCAACACCTAAGGCTTGACCGGGCAACCGGATCGCGGAAACCGGGACGTAGCGTGAGCACTTGCCTGCGCTTTGCTGAAATTTGGATCGGTACCACGGAACAAAAGAACAGGTTGGCGCGTCCATAATGTAAGCGCCTGTTACCTACCTCGCGGATGGCGTATCACAAGCCAATGACCGACTCACTAAACGACATGATCGCTTGTCCTAAATGCGATGCCTTGCATCGAGTGCCGCAGGTCGAAATCGGCGCGCAGGCAAGATGCATGCGCTGTGGTACGGTTCTAATGGCGCCGCGCAAGGGCGCGATGACACGGATCGTCATGCTGTCTGTTACAGCGTTGATCCTTATGATCGCTGCGGTTTTCTTTCCATTTCTAGAACTGAGCACCCATGGGCTTGGCCGCAAAAGCTCGGTTTTTGATGCCATTCTTGCGTTTTCTGACGGTCTTATGCTGCCGTTGTCGTTTGCTGTGGCAGCTTTGATCGTGGTTTTGCCGATCACGCGGTTCCTTGCATTGATTTATGTGTTCGCGCCGATGGCGTTGGGGTGGGCGCCTGCCAGGCATGCGCGGTCAGTTTTCAAATTGGCTGAACATATCCGCCCGTGGGCAATGGCGGAGGTGTTCATCATCGGTGTGGCAGTTGCGCTGGTGAAAGTTGCAGGGCTGGCGCAAGTGACGCTTGGCCCTGCTTTTTGGGCGTTTGTTGGGTTGGTGATCATTACGGTGCTTAAAGATAATTTCATGTGTCGGGTGACGGTATGGCAAACGCTGAACACGCGCAGCACATCCTGACGGCGCGGGCCGCCGGTTTGGTGGGCTGTGCCGAATGTGGCCATGTCTACCAACTTGGGACAGAGACCTGTGCGGTCTGTGGAACGCGGCTGACCAGCCGGGATATGACAAGCCTACAGCGCGTCTGGGCATGGTTGTTCGCGGGGATGGTGGTTTATATTCCGGCGAACCTGTACCCGATGCTGCGCACCACCACCTTTGGCAACACACAGGAAAGTACGATTGTCGGCGGTGTGTTTGAATTGATGGACCATGGGTCTTACGGTGTGGCGCTGATTGTTTTCTTCGCCTCGGTCATCATCCCGGTGAGTAAATTCATCGCAATTGCCTATCTGGCATCGCGCGTTCAACGCGGAAAACCGGGTACAACCAGCCATTTTCATCTATATGAGGTTGTGGAGTTTATTGGCCGATGGTCCATGATCGACGTCTTTGTGGTGGCGATCCTTTCTGCTTTGGTTCAACTGAATTTCGTTGCCTCTATTCATCCAGGAATTGCAGCAGTGAGTTTTGCGCTTTCGGTTGCATTTACCATGATTTCGGCCAATAGCTTCGATCCCAGACTCATCTGGGACGCACCTGAAGGAAAACCGGTTTGAGCGATCCGACCCCCGCAGAAATGGTGGTGTCTCCACCGCGCAAATCAGTTTTTCGCAACCTGTCTTTTGTATGGCTTGTGCCCTTTCTTGCGCTTGCCGTTTCGCTTGGCATCGCATGGCAGAATTTTGCGGATCGTGGCACGCTGATCGAGATATCGTTTGGCAATGCCTCGGGCGTGGTGGCTGGTGAAACGACGTTGCGCTATCGCGATGTGGTGGTCGGCACGGTCGAAGACGTGCGCTTCACCAATGATTTGGGCCGGGTTCTGGTCTATGTGCGTGTCGACAATGACGTTGAGCCATTCATCGATGATGAAGCGGCGTTCTGGGTTGTTCGGCCCGAAGTGTCGGCGCGCGGGATCAGTGGTTTGTCGACGGTGCTTTCCGGTGTCTATATCGAGGGCGCGTGGGACAATGCGCCGGGCGCTGTTGCCCAGCAATTCACCGGATCGGATTCACCGCCCTTGAACCAGCCCGGACGTCCCGGTCGCCGGATTACCTTGGCAACAGACGATGGTACTACAATTTCCTACGGCTCGCCTGTGCTATATCGGGGGGTTGAAGTGGGGCGGCTGGAAGCGCCGCGCCTTTCGGCAGATGGGCGAACTGTGCTTGTCGACGCTTTTATCGATGCCCCGCATGATGCGCGACTGACGCAAGCGACCCGTTTCTGGGACACGTCGGGTTTCGAGCTTTCTTTTGGCACTGCTGGATTTTCGGTCGATTTTGACAGCATTGCGTCGCTTGTCACCGGAGGTGTCGCGTTCGACGATGTTTATGAGGACGGCGAGCCGCTGCCGTCTGGATATGTCTTCACGCTTTATGAAGCAGAAGAGGACGCGCGTCGCAACACCTTGGTTCGCGGGCCATCGCAGGGTGTGCAGTTTGCGATCCAGTTTTCGGAATCTGTCAATGGCTTGGAAGCGGGCGACGATGTTACATATCAGGGGTTGAACGTTGGCGTGGTGACCGAATTGCGGTCGCGGGTTGTCGAAACGCAGTTTGGTCCTGAATTGACGCTGTTGGTGAACGTGTCGATTGATCCACAACGTATGGGCCTGCCGGCCGAGACCAGCCCAGAGGACACGGTGGACTTTTTCCGATTTGCCGTCGAGACGGGAATGCGGGCACGTTTGGCGACAGAAAGCCTGCTAAGCAGCGATCTGCGGATCGAACTGGTGGTGATGGATGATGCTCAAACAGCCCGTCTGACTGAAGTCGACGGAGAGTTGCCGCGCTTGCCGAGTATCCAATCCAATCTTTCAGATTTCTCGGCCACTGCCGAAGGCGTGTTGGAGCGGATCAATGCGCTGCCCATTGAAGAGGTCATGCAACAGGCGATTAGTCTGATGGACGCGTTCGAGCAATTGGCGCGCAACGAGGATCTGCAACGGGTGCCAGGGTCGGCGGTCGCGCTTTTGGACGACACACGCGCGCTGGTCGGCAACGAGGCGATTCAGGCAATCCCGGCACAAATCGAGGCGGCGGTAAACGACCTGACCGCGCTGGTGGCTGAGGTGCGCGAGGGCGGTGCTGTGGCGTCTTTGAACAGCGCCTTGGCCAGCCTTGACGAAGCGATGGTGGGGATCAATGCAGCGTCGCAATCGGCACCGGCTTTGGCCGAGAACCTTGCCAAGCTGACCGAAGAGGACATCCCGGCGGTTTTGGCCGAATTGCAGGGCGTGGCAAAAACTGCGCAGGAATTGAAGCTGGATGAATTGGTGGCCAGCGCGACGGCGACATTGAACCGGGTCGATGCGCTGATCGCGCAAGAGGCCGTGCAGGGTATCCCGGCGGCGGTGACTGCGGCGATTGAGGACGTACGGACCATCGTGGCAGATGTGCGCGCAGAGGGTGCGGTGCAGGCGTTGGGCAGTTCCCTGCGCAATCTTGACCGCGCGATGGCGGAAATCAGTTTGGCGTCGCAGGATGCGCCTGCACTGACCGCGAACCTTCGGCAGATCACCGAAGCCGACATTCCCAAATTACTGGCCGAGTTTGAGGCCGTGGCGACGACTGCGAAAGATCTGGAATTGCAGGCACTTGTGGACAGCGCGACCAGTACGCTGAACCGGTTCGATACGTTGGTCGGGTCGCAGGATACGTTGGAACTGCCGGGTACGATCAATGACGCGCTAACCGAGATGCGGCTGGCGCTGACGGAACTGCGCGAGGGTGGCGTGGTCGAGAACTTGAACGCGACGCTGCAATCGGCGTCGGATGCCGCCGGGTCGGTGGCAGAGTCGGTGGAAGATTTACCGCAGCTGACTGCCCGCCTTGAGCGGTTGGTGGCCGAGACAGAGGCGGTGATCTCGTCATACGGCGCGCGGTCGGATTTCAATACGCAGACGCTGTCGGCGCTGCGCGAGGTACAGAATGCAGCGAAATCGATTTCCGAACTGGCGCGTGCGATCGAGCGCAGCCCCAATTCGCTGATCTTCGGGCGCTGAGGAAGGACGAGTGGAATGATACACAAGTATATATGCAGGCTGGCCGTTGTGGCGGTTCTGCCCTTGGCAGCCTGCGGATCGGCGGATAGTGCGCGTTACTTGATCGACGCGCCTGCAGTGACGGGGGCGGAAACCCGCGTGTCGGTGCGGAGTGTTGAGCTGCGTGATGTCTCGCTGCCAAGTCACGCATCGGGTTCCGAGATACTTGTGCGCGCAGAAGGCGGCGCTTTGCAGGCCTTGGGTGATGCGGTTTGGGCGGATGACCCAGAGCGCGCGGTCACCGGGGCGCTGGCGCAATTGCTGGATGATCGCAGTACGGCGACGGTATCGGCAGAGCCGTGGCCACTGCTGGACGGGCCATCAGCGCGGTTGGATGTGCGGATTGATCGGATGCTTGCCAACACGTCAGGTGTGTTCGAGATCCGAGGCCAGGCCGCTGTTAGTGCCGTGGACGGACGCCCACGCGAACGGGTCGAACGCTTTGCCATCTCGGTGCCGATCGCCGAGGTCTCGGCAGCTGCGGTGACCGAGGCACAGGGCCGGGCGCTGGTGGCGCTGTCGGACGAGTTGATCGGGCTTTTGCGCTAGCGTTCATGGCACTGACCCCGTCCAGCCTGACTGATCTGTTCGACCACGGATTCGATACTGTGATCGACGTGCGCAGCCCTGCGGAATTTGCCGAGGATCATGTGCCGGGTGCGATCAATCTGCCGGTTCTCGACAACGAGGAGCGGGCGCGGGTGGGCACGATCTATAAGCAGGTCAGCCCGTTTGATGCGCGCAAGATCGGTGCGGCTTTGGTGTTTCGCAATGCCGCTAACCATATCGAAACTTCTTTGTTTCACCATGACGGCGCGTGGCGGCCTTTGGTGTATTGCTGGCGCGGCGGGCAACGGTCGGGGTCGTTCGCGTGGCTGCTTCGGGAAATCGGCTGGCGGTCTGACGTGGTTCAGGGCGGGTACAAAACGTATCGGCGGCTGGTCGTGGATATGCTGCATGACCGGACGTTGCCTTACCGGTTTGTGCAGCTAGGCGGCTACACGGGCACGGCCAAGACTGAACTGTTGCCGCTTTTGACAGCGCGCGGCGTGCAAGTGATTGACCTTGAAGGTCTGGCGAACCATCGCGGGTCGCTTTTGGGGGCGATGGGTGAACAACCGTCGCAAAAGGCGTTTGAAAGTGCCTTGGCGTCTGCACTTTGCCGTCTTGACCCGGCGCGGCCCGTGTTGGTTGAGGCAGAGAGCAGCAAGATCGGGCAGATCCTTATCCCGCCGTCGCTTTGGGAGGGAATGAAGGTTGCGCCGTGGATCGAGGTGTCAGCGCCTTTGGAGGCGCGCACAGACTATTTGTTGCGGGCCTATGACGACATTCTGTCGGACAAGGCCACGCTGCATGCGTGTTTGGCCCCACTCAAGGCGCATCGGGGCGAGGCGTTGGTTGCCCGGTGGATCGGGTTTAGTTCGGCAGGCGACAAGCGGGCGCTTACGCGGTCGCTGATGGAAGATCATTACGATCTGGCTTATGCCAAGTCGATGAAGGCGATGGCCCCCAAGGTGATCGCACAGGTAGCGGCAGAGGGGCTCATGTCTGAGCAGTTGGAGCAGGTCGCAGGGCGGATTGCGTCGACGCTTCAGGCTATGGAGACCTGACCGACCCGACCATCGTGCAGATGCCCGATGATGGCGCTGTCGGGGTGACCGTTCTGGTGCAGTTTTTTGAGGGTCTGTTCTGCCTGATCCGACGGGACAGCGGCCAAAAGGCCGCCGCCGGTTTGCGGATCGAACAGAAGCCGGGTGTTTGGGCTGTCGGGGATATTTGAAAATCCGGCGCGATTGTTTTCGTAAAGCGAAGAATGTTCGCCCCGTTCTGACAGGTCGAGCGCACCGTGCAAAAGCGGGACTGCTTCGAGTGTCAGAGTGGCGGACAAGCCAGAAGCTGCGCAGATGTTCTGCGTGTGCCCGGCAAGCCCGAATCCGGTGAGATCAGTCATCGCTTGTGCCACGTTGCCCAGAATGTAGGCAGCGGTCTTCTGGCCCTGTTGCATCGCATCCAGCGCACCTGCGACGTCGGCGCCGTGTGCCTTGCCGGACATGAGAGCCGCCATGATGACGCCGGTGCCGATGGGTTTGGTCAGGATCAGTGCCGCGCCGCTTTGCGCGCCACTAAGCGTGATTGCATCGCGTTCAAGCAGGCCTGTGACGGCAAGACCAATGGTCAGGTCATCGCCCAAGGTGCTGTGCCCGCCAACAATATCCGCACCTGCGTCCTGCAAGATGGTCTGGGCTGAGGTCAGGATTTCGGTCAGGGTGCGTTCGGCCAGCGTTTCCGACAGACGCGGTAGGGTGATCGACAGGGTTGCTGCCTGTGGATTTGCGCCCATCGCCCAGATGTCACCCAGGGCGTGATGGGTGGCGATGCGGGCCATGACGGCGGAATCGGGCCAAAAGCTGCGCAGATGGTCGGTGGTGAAGACCTGCTGCGCGCCACCTGTTTGCAGGACTGCCGCATCGTCGCCGGGAAGCGGCGTGATGTCGGAGCGCTGCGCCGGTTTCAGTGTGGCCAGCGATTTGGACAGCGCATCGCGGCCCAGTTTTGCGCCGCAACCGCCACAAAGCGGTTTTGGACCCATCGCCTGCTGCACACCTTTGGCGCGAGGATAGGGCAAGGGGGGCGTTGGCATCTTGGGAAGGGTGTCAAACTGGTCCATGAACTTGCGGTCGATGCGGTCTTTCCAGTCCCAGACCCACGGGCCAGTGAAGGTGAGGCCGAAGCGATCACCAAGCGCCGACTTTTTTCCGAGTGAGATAAGCTTCAGGTAATCTTTCTGTGGCACATAGGTTTTTAGCGGACCACCCGAGAGCGAGGAGGCAAGATTATACAATAAAACAGGTGCTTGTCGCACGGCATAGACGCCCGCCTTGGGCCGGGGGGCGTGGGCCATGTGCGCACAGTCGCCGACAGCAAAGATGCGCGGATCGCTGGTTTGCAGACGATCATTGACGGTCAGAAATCCGTCATGGGTGGTCAAGCCGGTATCGGCCAGCCAAGCATAGGGGCGTGCGCCTGCGGCGCCGGTGATAAACTGGGCGGTTATGCTGCTGCCGTCGTCCAGATTGATCGTGTGTTTGCCGAGATGGGTGATCTGCACATTTTCGTGCAGAATGATGTTGAATGCCTTGATCGCCCCCCGCAGTTCAGCGGCGCTTTTTGCGGGCAAGGCCGACAGTATGGTTGCATTGTCGATCAGGTGAATCGTAGCGGGCCGGTTACGCTTTTTCAGGGCGTGAGCCATCGCCATCGCCAGCTCTGCACCCGCAACGCCGCCGCCGATGATGGCCACATTGGCCGGGCCGGTGCGGTTGCGAAAACTGTCCCATCGCGCGGCGAAGGGGCCAAGCGGTTTGGCGGGAATCGCGTGTTCGGCGAATCCGGGCAGGGCAGGCATGTCGGAAGTGATGCCGACATCGACCGAGAGCACATCGAAACCCACGGGCGGGTGCGTGTCGATCTGGATCGTGCCGCTGTCGGGGTCGATACCAGTGACAGAGCCAAGGATAAGTCGTGCATTGGCAGCTTGCGCAAGGCGAACGAGGTCGATGTCAAGCTGATCGCGGCTGTAGTGGCCGGCGACAAAACCGGGCAGCATGCCGGAATAGGGCGCTGTTGGGCCCGGGTTGATGAGCGTGAGGCGTGCGCCAGGAAGCGGTTTCATCGCCCATTTGCGCAGCACCAACGCATGGGTATGGCCGCCACCGATAAGAACGAGGTCCTGTGTGAGTGGAAGAGGCGGTTGGTGCATGGGGTGGTCCTTTGGTGGTCGAACACCGCTTATCACGTAGGCGCCGCCGCGCCCATGCGACGGGTAATCAACTTTCGTAACGTGTTCGTCCACAACGTTTTTGACCACTGGCAGGTGGAGGTGCGCGACGCGGTATATGAGCCGTCCAATACCAGCCATTTCGACAAATTGCGCGATCAGTTGGACAGGTCGGGACGTTGAGCCTTTGGTTCTGAAAGAACGTTGAACCGCTCATTGTGCGAATGTGGGTTTGAATTGGATGTGAGACCTTGACCTAAATTTCGCGCGATTCGTGCTGAGGAGTGGCGGCAGTCGCCCTGCTGAGGGCTTGAGACGTGTCGCTTAAGCCAGTCAAGAGCACAGTATACTTTGGGATACAGAAAAATATTTATTAAACAAAGGCTTAAAAACTTGGGAAAATTCACCGAGTAAGTAAATTTCAAATTCTTAACGCTTGACGAAATAATCCTGCGCCTAGATGAAAGCCCAAGAATTGCGAAAAGAGTTGGGTCGAAAGGCGACCCTTGCTCGGCAGGGACGCGACCTTGCGACCGCGCAAACAGGCAGGAGAGATCGTTAGCGATGTTGAAATCCATTTTGGTCCCAGTGCGTGGAGACGGTATGGTCGCAACCGTGCTTGCCCACGCAGCCGAACTTGCCAAGCAGCACCAGTCGCAGGTCAATGTCGTGCATTGTCGTGCGCAAGCCAATGATCTGCTGCCGCAGGGCATTGTCATGAATGACTTTGCCCGCAAGGTGATGATGGAACAGGCGGTCGAGCTTGCAAATCGTCAGGAAGACCATCTGCGCAAGATTTTGCACCGTTTGGCACGTGACTTTGGGCTCGAGGAAAATGCGAGCACACCCGATGTTGCCGTTTGTACGTTTGCGGAAGAACCGGGCCGCATGGCCGATGTCGTCAAACATGCGGGCCGACTGTCGGATCTGATCGTTCTTCCTAAACCGCAGCGGGAACGCAACTTGGGGCAAAGCTCTCTGAAAGCGGCGCTGTACGGGGCGGGTCGACCTGTCTTGATCTGTCCGGGCCAGTTGCAGCCGGACGAAACCTTCGCTCAGCATGTGGCGGTTGGTTGGAACGGATCGCTGCCAGCTGCGCGCGCTGTTGCATCGTCGTTGGACATTGTTCACGCAGCCAAACGCGTCAGCATTTTGACTGGCGGAAAGGTTCAAACCCACGGACCGACGGTGGATGAGTTGGTCGCATATTATGCACTGCGTGGCATCACCGCCGAAGTTGTCCGCTTCGATGGGAAGGATGCCGCCACCGAGCTTTTGAAGACGAGCAAGAGCATAGGGGCCAGCCTGCTGGTTATCGGCGCCTATAGCCACAGCCACGAAACGGAAATGCTATTTGGGGGCAACACCGAACGCATCGTGGATCAGACAGAAATGCCCATCTTAATGGCGCATTAATCATCGCTTTGGCCGAACCAAGGCCGACGACGGGGCATGCCCCACATCTGAAACCCGCACATGACGCGGAAACGATTGGTCCGGGATACCGGGCATTTTAGGGAGGACTACACTATGAAACTGACCAAGAGATTTTTCCTGGGAATGGCTGCTGGCACTGCCCTTGCTACACTTCCGATTGCTGCTCTGGCCCAAGATTGGCAGCCGAAGCGTCCGATTGATTTCACAATCATGGCAGGTCCGGGCGGCGGCGCAGACCAGATCGCACGGTTCGTGCAATCGGTGGTCGAGGCGAATGATATGACCAATCGTCCTTTGATCCCCACAAATCGCGGTGGCGGCTCTGGTGCGGAGTCCCTTCTGCATCTCAAGGATGCACGTGACCCGGATCACACTTTGATGGTCACTCTCAATTCGTTTTACACAACGCCGATCCGCCAAGAGGGTCTGGGCGTCGATGTCGAGGCCTTCACACCGATCACGATGATGGGCGTCGATCCTTTTGTTCTCTGGGTTCACAAAGATTCAGGTATCACGACCTTTGAAGACTACATCGCCAAGGTCAAGGAAATGGACGGCGAGTACGTCATGGGCGGGACCGGAACCGGTCAGGAAGACTCGATCGTGATCGCGTATATGTCCGGGGCCTATGATCTTAAGATCAAGTATATCCCGTATGATGGTGGCGGCGCCGTGGCCAAGGACCTTGCTGGGCAGCAGATCATGGCAACTGTCAACAACCCCGCCGAAGCCAAGGGCTTTTATGAAGCGGGTGAGTTTGTGCCGCTTCTGGCGTTCTCGGACGAACGTATGGATGCGTACCCGGACGTGCCGACGATGAAAGAAAAAGGGCACGACTTCTCGTACTATAACCAGCGTGCCATTGTCGGTGCACCGGGTATGTCTGACGAAGCCGCAGCGTATTACCGTGACGTTTTCGGCAAGGTTTACGAAGGCGCTGACTGGCAGGAGTACCTGGCGTCTGAAAGCCTGTCCCCGCTGCCGATGGATGAAGCGCAAACGCGGGCCTACTGGGCAACGCAGGTTGCAAACCACCGCAAGCTTCTGTCCGAAATTGGCGGCTAACGCAAATATTAGGAAAGGGGGCAGAGATGCGCCAAGGTGAAATATCACTTGCAGGGCTCCTTGCCCTCTTTTCCCTGTATCTGATGTGGAAGAGCACTGAGCTTCCCATCGGATACATTCGCGGCCAAGGGCCGGGTGGTGGCTTTTGGCCGTTCTGGCTGTCGGTCGGTATGCTGCTAAGCTGTGTTGCCATCGGCTGGAATTGGTGGCGCGGCAAGACCCCGGCATCAGTGTCAGATGAACCACTTATGGATTCATTTGGCTGGCGCACGGTGCTGCATGTTGGCGGTGGGGTCACTGCGTTTGTCGCATTGATTTCGGTGGTTTCGATGTATGGCGCGGTTGCGCTGTTCTTCGTCTACTATCTGCGGTTCTTGGGCAGGCATTCCTGGGCGCTGACACTGGCCATTGCGATTATCCTGCCCATCGGACTGTTCTTCTTTTTCGAGGGGGCGATGCAGATTTCGATGCCGCAAGGCCTGCCTTTCACACAGCCGTTCTTCGATGTGATGTACGACATCATTTACTGACGCAGCCAGGACCTAAGGACCATCATGGAAGCTTTATCTTTTCTGGCCGATGGCGTGCTTGTTGCGCTTGAGCCGCTGAACCTCGTTCTCATTCTGATTGGTGTCACGGTTGGCCTGTTTATCGGGGCAATGCCGGGCTTGGGATCTGTGAACGGTGTGGCGATCCTTTTGCCGATCACGTTTCTGGTGCCTCCGGGCTCTGCCATCATCTTTCTGGCCGCGATCTACTACGGCGCGATGTATGGAGGGGCGATTTCATCGGTCACCATGGGCATACCCGGCGCATCGACCGCTGTGGCTACGACGTTTGATGGGCGACCCTTGGCGCTTCAGGGACGGGCCAGTCTGGCCTTGGTGACGGCGGCGATTGCCTCGTTCGTGGGGGGCACGGTTGCCAACGTTCTTTTCACCCTGTTTGCCCCGCTGCTGGCCACAATGGCGCTTTCGTTTGGTCCACCAGAGATCTTTGCGCTGATGCTTTTGGCGTTTGCGACCTTTGTGGGGCTCGGTGGGGATGACATTCCTAAGACGATCTTTTCGATCTGTCTTGGTCTGGTGCTTGCGACTGTCGGTTTTGACACGATCTCTGGCGAACCGCGCCTCGTGCTTTTCGAGATTGATGGTTTCTTGCGTGGGATCGGCTTTATCGTTCTTGCCATCGGGGTTTACGGCATCGGTGAGATGCTTTGGACCATCGAGCAAACGCGCGGCGAAGTGACGACGACAAACCCCAAAATGACCTTCAAAGGCATGGTGGCTGATACCAAGGAAGCGGTGCGCCGAGGTTGGAAAGGGACCTGGATCGGTTCGATCCTTGGCTTTTTTGTCGGTGTTTTGCCAGCCGCAGGTGCCACGCCGGGGTCACTGATGTCTTACGGTGTTGCCAAAATGGTTTCCAAGAACCCCGAGGAATACGGGAAAGGGACACCCGATGGGGTCGCGGCCCCGGAGGCTGCCAACAACTCTGCGTCCACCGGGTCTATGTTGCCGATGCTGACACTGGGTATTCCGGGGTCGCCGACCACGGCGATCCTGCTGGGTGGCATGGTCATCTGGGGGCTGACACCGGGTCCACGCCTTTTTGTCGACCAAAGCGAGTTTGTCTGGGGTCTTATCGGATCGTTCTACATCTCGAACATTGCGGCACTCTTGATAAACCTCGCGTTCATCCCGCTTTTCGTCTGGATGCTGCGGATGCCGTTCACCATCCTTGCGCCGCTGATCTTTGTTCTGTCCATCGTCGGTGGTTTTGCTGCATCGCGCAGCATGCATGACCTTTGGCTGATCGTTATTTTTGGTCTGGCAGCGTTTTTCCTGCGAAAGTTCGATTATCCGCTGGCACCAGCAGTTCTGGCGATTGTGCTTGGCCCAATTGCAGAGCCGACGATGCGCCAATCCCTGCTATTGTCTTCGGGCGATCCGACGATCTTTTTCACCCGTCCGATTGCAGGACCAATCACAGTCGTCGCCATCATCCTGATCTTGCTACCGGCAATCAAGCTGCTGCGCCGCAAACGGTCGGAACGTGCAGCATGAACAATTCAAACTGTTCGATAGCGACGGTATTGCCCGCAGCATCCCAGTTTTATCAACGCCGACGGCGGAGCTATTCGAGATTGGATAACGTATGCCAACCACGGGTCACCGATGCAAAACGCGTTGACTACGGGTCAGGGTAATGATCTTGCCAGCAGCGGCGCCCCGGTGTTGGGGATACAAATTGCCATCGCAGCGCTTTTCTTTGTGCTCTCACTCGTTAAGTATCAGCGCAAGGGTGGATGCCAGGGCAGTGCTCGGGCAGAATAAACTGAAAACAGACTGACTTAGGAGGGACAGGGCAATGGCTACGAACGTCAAGGCACTGCTAGAGGGACATGACGCCGGATCAAATGCCTTGGGCGCACCGGGGCGGGAGTGGCTGAGCTATGGCGGGTTGCGCGATCTGTCGAACGAGGTCAGCGCCAGCCTGCGCGGTTTTGGTATTGGACCAAGCGACCGGGTGGCGATTGTGCTGCCAAACGGGCCGGAAATGGCGGCGGCGTTTGTTACCATCGCCCAAGCGGCGACAACGGCGCCCTTGAACCCGGCCTATCGCGAAGATGAATACAAATTTTACATCGACGACCTAGGCGCAAAGGCGATTGTGCTGGCAGATGGCTATGATGGCCCCGCGCTGGCTGCAGCGACGTCTTTGGGTCTGATGGTTCTGCGCACCGTTGTTGCCGAGGGCGCTCCCGCAGGGTCGTTCACGCTGTCCGCCGATGGTGCGACTGGCGATGCCCTGCCAGCGAGCGATCCGACTGATGACGATGTGGCGCTGATCCTGCACACCTCGGGCACCACGTCGCGGCCAAAGATCGTGCCGCTGCTGCAATCAAACGTGGCGGCATCAGCACATAATATCGCGGCGTCTTTGAAACTGTCGTCTGACGATCGCTGCCTGAACGTGATGCCGTTGTTTCACATTCACGGCCTATTGGCGGCGGTGTCAGCATCGCTGTCGGTGGGTGCGTCTATCTGGTGTGCCCCGGGTTTTGACGCGCTGCGGTTCTTTGGCTGGATGCGGGATGCGACGCCGACATGGTACACCGCCGTGCCGACCATGCATCAGGCGATCCTGAGCCGGGCTGGGCGCAATGCGGATGTGATCAAAGAGGTGCCGCTGCGGTTCCTGCGGTCGTCCTCTGCGTCGTTGCCCGCACAGGTCATGGAAGCGCTGCGCGAGACGTTCAATGCGCCAGTGATCGAAGCTTATGGCATGACCGAAGCGGCACACCAGATGTGTTGCAACCCGTTCGACCAGCAAAAACCGGGTGCGGTGGGCGTTGCTGCTGGCCCCGAAGTGCGGGTTGCGCATGAAAGTGACAACATGCTGATCGACGGTACTGGCGAGGTGGTGATTTCCGGCCCGAATGTGACACCGGGTTACGAGAGCAACCCCGATGCAAATGCCAAGAACTTCTTTGAAGCAGATGGCAAACGCTGGTTCCGCACCGGTGATCAGGGCGCGTTTGACGAGGACGGGTTCCTGCATCTGACGGGGCGATTGAAGGAAATCATCAATCGCGGCGGCGAGAAAGTCTCGCCGCTGGAAGTGGATGGCGTGCTTCTTGACCACCCGGCGATTGCACAGGTCGTGACCTTTGCCCTGCCGCATCCCAAGCTGGGAGAAGAGGTGGCGGCCGCGGTGGTTCTGGCCGAAGGGTCCGAGGCAACCGAGCGCGAGATCCGCGATTTCGCGGCGTCCCGCATGGCCGATTTCAAAGTGCCGCGTAAGGTCATCATTCTGGACGAGATCCCAAAAGGGGCCACGGGCAAGATGCAGCGGATTGGTCTGGCAGAAAAGCTGGGGCTGGTTGAGACGGCGTAAGCTGAAGCTGTGAGAATGCGCCGGGTGGCCCCTGCGGGAGCCTCCGGCGGGAGTTTATTTGGCAAGATGAAGGAGGAGCGGTTCGCGGAAAACCAGCGGATCGATTCTGGGTGAGCGATGAAGATTTGCGTATTCGGAGCGGGCGCCATTGGCGGCTATATGGGTGTGAAGTTGGCGCAGGCCGGGGCAGATGTGAGCCTTGTGGCCCGCGGGCCACATCTGGCAGCGATGCAGGCCAACGGTCTGAAGCTGATCGAAGAAGGTGGTGAGGAAACGGTTGTGTCCGTGACCGCGTCTGACAATCCGGCGGATCTGGGG
Source organism: Paracoccaceae bacterium (assembly GCA_024742575.1). GTDB lineage: Bacteria > Pseudomonadota > Alphaproteobacteria > Rhodobacterales > Rhodobacteraceae > Marivita. Next base: position 35,471 of record JANSYF010000009.1, read on the forward strand.
GTTCAGGATTACATCATCGTGACCTTGAAGGCGCATTCGGTGCCGCCGATTGTCGACAAGATGAAGCCGCTCATTGGGCCGAACACCACGATCGTTTCGGGCGTGAACGGGGTGCCTTGGTGGTATTTCCACAAGATTGGTGGCGAACACGAGGGCACGCGGCTTGAGAGCGTGGACCCGGGCAATGCGCAATGGGACGGATTCGGGCCAGATCAGGTGTTGGGCTGTGTTGTCTATCCGGCGGCTGAGGTGATCGAGCCGGGGGTGGTCAAGCATATCGAGGGCAACCGGTTTTCGCTGGGCGAGCCTGATGGATCGAAATCCGAGCGCGCTTTGGCGTTGTCGCAGGCGCTGTCTTCGGCGGGGTTGAAGGCACCTGTGCGGCCGCGCTTGCGGGACGAGATCTGGGTGAAGCTGTGGGGGAACTTGTCGTTCAACCCGATCTCGGCTTTGACCCATGCGACGCTGGATGTTCTGTGCACCGACCCCGGCACGCGGGCGGTGGCCAAGGGCATGATGCTTGAGGCGCAAGAGATTGCCGAGGCGCTGGGTGTGAAATTCCCCATCGACGTGGAGCGGCGGATCGACGGTGGTGCGGCTGTTGGCGCGCACCGCACGTCGATGTTGCAGGACCTGGATCAGGGCCGCCCGATGGAGATCGACGCGCTGGTGGGATCGGTGCAGGAGCTGGGCCGTGTGGTGGGCGTGCCAACACCGACGATTGATACGGTGCTGGCGCTTGTGCAGTTGCGGGCGCGGGCGGCCGGGCTTTATTCGTAAGCGGCAGTCACGATCACTTCGACCTTGAGTTCGGGGCGGGCCAGCTTGGCCTCCCCGCAGGCGCGGGCGGGGGCATGACCTTGGGGCACCCAGGCATCCCAGACGGCGTTCATTTCAGCGAAATCGGCCATGTCGGCCACCCAGATGATAGCTTGCAGGATCTGTTCGCGGGACGATCCTGCCTGTTTCAAGAGTGCATCGACGCGGGCGAGACAATCCTGCGTCTGTTCGGTGACAGTGTCGCCTGCGCCCACCTGACCGCAGAGATAGGCGGTGCCATTGTGTTTGACGATCTTGCTCATCCGCTGGCCGATGTCCTGGCGTTCGATCATGGAAATTCTCCTGTTTGTTGTTTGCGCTGACACTTGCTGTTGGCGCTTGGATTGTCCAGAACGCTTGGGACAGATCAGGGGAGAGATCAGATGTCCGACACGCGCGCGCGCAAACGGTTCCGGTCGCAGGAATGGTTCGACAACCCCAACAATCCAGGCATGACGGCGCTTTATTTGGAGCGTTACCAGAACCAGTCTTTCACCCAAGGTGAGTTGCAGGCGGAAAAGCCGATCATCGGGATCGCCAATACCGGGTCGGATTTGGCGCCGTGCAACAAGATCCATGTTTTCCTGATGGACCGGATCAAGGCGGGGATTCGCGATGGCGGCGGGATTCCGATGGAGTTTCCGGTGCATCCGATTCAGGAGACCGGTAAGCGCCCGACGGCAGCGTTGGACCGGAACCTTGCCTATCTGAGCCTTGTTGAAGTGCTTCACGGGTATCCTATCGACGGGGTCGTTCTGACCACGGGCTGTGACAAGACCACGCCAGCGCAGCTCATGGGGGCGGCGACGGTGGATATTCCAGCGATTGCGCTGAATGGCGGGCCGATGCTGGATGGCTGGTACAAGGGCAAGCGGGCTGGGTCAGGCACGACGATCTGGGAAGGGCGGCGGCTCATGGCGCGGGGGGAGATCGGATACGACGAGTTTATGGAGCTGGCCTGTGCGTCTTCGCCGTCTTTGGGGCATTGCAACACCATGGGCACGGCGAGCACGATGAACGCGATGGCCGAGGCGCTGGGCATGTCCTTGCCCGGCAATTCGGCGATCCCGGCCCCGTTCCGGGAACGCATGGCGATGGCCTATGAGACCGGCAAGCGCTGTGTGCAGATGGTGCTTGATGACCTCAAACCATCGGACATTCTGACCCGCGAGGCGTTCGAAAATGCGATTGTGGTCAACGCGGCGATTGGTGGGTCGACCAACGCACCGCCGCATTTACAGGCGATTGCGCGGCATGCAGGTATTGAGCTGGACGTGACCGATTGGGAGACCATCGGCTTTGACGTGCCGCTGATGGTGAACATGCAGCCTGCCGGGGAATATCTGGGCGAGAGTTTTTTCCGCGCGGGTGGCGTGCCTGCGGTGATGGGCGAGTTGCGCAAGGCTGGGCGGTTGCATGAGGGGGTCATGACCGCCTCGGGGCAGCGGTTGGGGGATGTATTGGCGACATTGGGAAGTTTGGACCGCGACGTGATCACCACCTATGACGCGCCGCTGCGGGACAAGGCGGGGTTCAAGGTGTTGTCCGGGAACCTGTTTGAGTCAGCTTTGATGAAAACCTCGGTGATCTCGCCGGATTTCCGCAAGCGGTTCCTGTCGACGCCTGGTGCGGAGGGCGTGTTCGAGGCGCGGGCCATCGTGTTCGAGGGACCTGAGGATTATCACGACCGGATCAATGATCCGGACTTGGCGATTGATGAAGAGTGCATTCTTTTCATCCGCAATGTCGGTTGTGTTGGATATCCCGGATCAGCCGAAGTGGTAAACATGCAGCCGCCTGATGCGCTGGTGAAGGCGGGTATCAATCACCTGCCCACCGTGGGCGATGGGCGGCAGTCCGGGACATCGGAAAGCCCGTCGATCTTGAACGCATCGCCGGAAGCGGTGGTGGGCGGAGGGTTGGCCTATTTGCAGACAGGGGACCGGGTGCGGCTGGATCTGAATGCCTCGACCCTGAACGCACTGGTGGATGAGGCCGAGTGGGAAGCGCGCATGGCGGCGTGGGAGGCTCCGGAAATCGTCAACCAGACGCCGTGGCAAGAGATCTATCGCCGTCATGTCGGGCAATTGGCGGACGGTGGGTGCCTTGAATTGGCGACGGCGTATCAGCGGATCGCCAAGGATCTGCCGCGCGACAATCACTGACCGGGTAGGGGGCGCTGCCCCCGTCCGCCTGTGGCGGACTCCCCCGGATTTTATGGGCAAGATGAAGCAGGAACTGTGTCATGGGGCAGACGATCATCATCACAGGCGCTGGCAGCGGGATTGGCAAGGCTTGCGCCGAGGCGTTTCTTGAAGCGGGTTGGAACGTCGGGCTGATCGGGCGGCGGGCGGCGCCGCTTGAAGAGATCGCGGCGGGATCGCGGGCGGCGCTGGCACTACCCTGTGATGTGACGGATGAGGCGGCTGTGGATGCAGCGTTCACCATGGTGATGGAGCGTTGGGAGCGGATTGATGCGCTGTTCAACAATGCTGGCACCGGAGTGTTTGGAGCGACCATCGATGAGATCCCGCTGGAGGATTGGAAGCGCTGTGTCGACGTGAACCTGACGGGCAGTTTCCTTTGCGCGCGGGCGGCGTTTGCGCGGATGCGTATGCAAGATCCGCAAGGTGGGCGGATCATTAACAACGGGTCGATTTCTGCCCATGTCCCGCGCTGGGGGTCGGTGCCCTATACGGCGACGAAACACGGCGTAACCGGGTTGACGCGGACGCTGTCGCTGGATGGGCGGGCTTTCAACATCGCCTGTGGGCAGATCGACATTGGCAATGCGGAGACCGAGATCGTGCACGGGTTGCGGGCGCAAGCAGAAGCGGCGGGAACTGCGGTCGAGCCGGTGATGGATGTGGCGCATGTGGCGTCATCAGTCTTGCATATGGCCAGTTTGCCGCTGGATGCGAATGTGCAGTTCATGACGGTGATGGCGACCACCATGCCCTATATCGGGCGCGGCTAGATTCCGCTTGGACTCGGCGGTGGCTTCGTGCGTTTATGCGGTCAGAAAAAAGGGAGGAGTTTACCATGATTAAGCGCGCATTTCTTAAGCTTGCTGGAACCACGGCACTGGCATTGGCGCTGGGCACAGGGGCGTTTGCCCAAGAGATCACACTGCGGATGCACCAGTTCTTGCCAGCCCAGGCCAATGTGCCCAAGAACGTTTTGGTGCCGTGGGCGGATCGCGTGATGGAAGCATCAGGTGGCCGGATCGAGATCCAGCATTTCCCGTCGATGCAATTGGGCGGCACGCCGCCGCAGCTGATTGATCAAGCGATTGATGGCGTGGCTGACATCATCTGGACTGTTGCGGGTTATACGCCGGGTCGGTTCCCGCGCGCTGAAGTGTTCGAATTGCCCTTCACCATGACCGATGCGGGCGACATGTCGGCGGCCTATTGGGAATTGGCCGAAGAACAGATGCTGGATCAGGACTTTGCCGATTTCAAAGTGCTGGGCGTGTGGGTGCATGGCCCGGGCGTGATTCATTCTGCCGATCCGATTGAGGTGCCGGGGGATCTGAATGGGGTGAAGCTGCGCGCGCCTACGCGGGTGACAAACAAGCTGTTTACCAATCTTGGAGCGACCACCGTGGGTATGCCGGTTCCGGCCATCCCCGAGGCGCTATCCAAAGGTGTGGTCGATGCGACCGTGATCCCGTGGGAAGTGACCGGCGCTTTGAAGGTTGCGGAACTGGTGGAGAACCACACCGAATTCGAAGGTCCGGCCATTTACACCACCACGTTCATCTTCGCGATGAACAAGGAAAAGTACGAAAGCCTGCCGGATGATCTCAAGGCCGCGATCGATTCACAGTCCGGCGCTGAGTTCAGCCGGATGGCAGGGACGCAGATGCAGTTGGATGATGCGCCGGGCCGGGAACAGGCTTTGGACATGGGCAACAACCTGATCACCCTGTCCGAGGCGGATGCGGCCCCATGGCGCGAGGCTGCAGCAGCAACAACTGCAGAGTGGATCGCCGAGATGGACGAGAAGGGTATCGACGGAAACGCGCTGATCGCGCGGGCGAAAGAGCTTTTGGACACCCACAACACGCAATAAAGCGTGGAGCGTCGCCCGTCCAATTGGGGTGGGCGGCGCGCAAGACGGCGAGGGCAGAGCGGCATGAAGACGGCGATTGAGCGCCTCGCGCGGGGCATTGCGGTTCTTGGTGGCATCGTGATGGTGACGCTTATCCTTTTGACCTGTGTGTCGGTTCTGGGGCGTGGCCTGAATTCCATCGGGCATTCAGAGTGGCTGACTGGAATATCGCATAGCCTGGCCGAAGGGTTGATCGCCACCGGAGTCGGCCCAGTGACTGGGGATTTCGAACTGGTCGAAGCGGGTATCGCGTTTTCGATCTTTGCCTTCTTGCCGATCTGCCAGTTGTATGCAGGGCATGCGACGGTGGATGTGTTCACGTCGCGACTGTCAGATAAGGTGAATGCGTGGTTCATTGCGTTCTGGGACGTGGTGCTGTCATTGGTGATCTGGATGATCACGTGGCGGCTATGCGCCGGGTTGCTCGATAAGATGGGCAATGGCGAGACGTCGTTCCTGCTGCAATTTCCGGTATGGTGGGCTTATGCGGCAAGTTTCGCGGCCGCGCTCGTGGCGTCAGTTACGGCGCTTTACTGTTCTGTAGGTCGCGTGACTTATGCCGCAACCGGTAGGTCAATCCTGCCCGCGTCCGGGGCGGATGCAGCATGAGCATGCTTGAACTTGGGTTTTGGTCCTTTCCAGTTCTGCTCACCCTGATCTTTCTGCGTGCGCCGATTGGACTGGCGATGATGCTGTGTGGGATTGGTGGTCTGTGGCTTGCGCTGGGCAGTCCAGATGTTGTGCTGGCGCGATTGAAATCTGAAACTTATTCGACCTTTTCCAGCTATTCACTGTCGATCATTCCGATTTTCCTGTTGATGGGCCAGTTCGCGACTTTGTCGGGCATGTCGCAGGCCTTGTTCAAAGCGGCGGAATCTTGGCTGGGTCATCGCAAGGGCGGGGTGGCGATGGCGTCGGTTGGGGCCTGTGCGGGCTTTGGTGCGATCTGTGGGTCTTCACTGGCGACAGCGGCCACGATGAGTCGGGTGGCATTGCCGGAGCTGCGGCGCAATGGCTATTCTGGAGGGTTTTCGACCGCGACTTTGGCTGCGGGCGGCACGCTGGGTATCCTGATCCCGCCGTCAGTGATCCTTGTGATCTATGCGATCCTGACTGAGCAGAACATCGCCAAACTGTTTCTGGCCGCCTTTATTCCCGGTGTGTTGGCCGCCATCGGCTATATGATCACCATCTCGATCTATGTGCGGCGCCATCCCGAAGCGGCGGGGCATCGTGACCCGGTGCCTTATGGTGAACGGGTGCGGGCGTTGATCGATGTCTGGCCCGTGCTGTTGGTGTTTGGGCTTGTCGTTGGCGGGATTTACCTTGGCTGGTTCACCCCGACCGAAGGTGCGGCTGTTGGCGCTGCGGGCACCGGGCTGATCGCGCTGGTATCGGGCAACCTGAGCTGGGACGTGTTCAAACAGAGCATCATTCAGACCGCCGTGAGCACTGCGATGATCTTTTTCATCGTGCTGGGTGCCGCGTTCTACAACGGGTTCCTTGCGCTGACGCAAGTGCCGCAGGAATTGTCGAACTGGGTGGTGGAAATGGGACTTAGCCCGTTCATGGTGCTGTCGCTGATCCTTCTGTTCTACCTTGTTTTTGGCTGTTTGATGGACAGCCTGTCGATGATCCTGCTGACCATCCCGATCTTTTTTCCGGTGATTTCGGTCATGGATTTCGGCTTTGTCGATCTGGCGGTGATGCAGGCGGATGCGGCGCGCGAGGTGTTGGCGGCGGGTATTCCAGATGGGATGACGCAGGAAACGCTTGGGTCGATCAATGCCGCAATCGCGGGCGGGGTTGAGTTGACCCGAGAGCAGATGCAGGCGCTGGATATTCGCGTCACCCAAGGCATGGCGAACCGGATCGAGGCCGAATGGGTGGCGATATGGTTTGGTATCCTCGTCCTGATCGTCGTCGAAGTGGGGCTGATCACGCCGCCGGTGGGGATGAACCTGTTCATCATCAATTCGATGGATCGCAACACCCCGATGATGGAGACCTACAAGGCGGTGATCTGGTTTGTCGCGTCGGATCTGGTGCGGGTGATCCTGCTGGTTTTGTTCCCGGCGATCACGCTTTTCTGGCTGTTCTGACCAGACATCTGCGCATCTGCGCACAGATGTTTCATGGATTCGCGCAGGATTAGATCTGGCAAACTGAACCGATCAGTTTAGATAGTTGCAAAGTTTTACGGGAACGTCACAGGATATAGACCGTTGCCGTGGTAGCCTCGCGCCAAATCTGGAGATCTGTCATGGGCCGTCTTTTTGTTGTTCTCTTTCTGGTATTCAGCCCGGTGGCCTTGATGGCGCAGGACATGCGTTTGGCCAAGATCATCGAGGTTCAATCGGCCGATGGTGCCGTGACGCGGCAGTTCTTTGGCCATGCGGTGGCCAAGGAAACCGTTGATCTGGCCTTTCAGGTCGGTGGGCAGATCGTCGAACTCCCGGTGATCGAAGGCGCGCGCATCGACAAGGGTACTGTGGTGGCGCAGCTTGATCTTGAGCCATTCGAGCTGGCATTGGATCAGGCGCGGGTGCAGAAGGATCAAGCAGAACGCACGGTCGAGCGGTTGCAGAAATTGCAGGGCAGCACGGTAAGTCAGGTGACGGTGGACGATGCCGAGACCTCGTTGCAACTGGCCGACATTGCTGTGCGCAATGCGGAGCGGGAGTTGAACAACGCGACGCTGCTGGCCCCCTTTGATGCGCTGGTTGCATCACGCAATGTGGCGAATTTTTCGACCATTGGTGCAGGTACGCCGATTGCGCGGTTGCACGACATGTCCGATCTGCGGATCGAAATTGATGTGCCGGAAGTGCTGTTTCAACGCGCCGGCACAGACCCCAACGTGGAACTGTGGGCGCAATTTCCAACAGACGGCACGCGTTATTCCGTGATGCCACGCGAATTCAACGCCGAAACCTCGCAAGTTGGGCAGACCTACCGGATTACCCTTGGGATGGCGCCGCCTGACGGCAAGACGATCCTGCCGGGATCGTCTGTGACGGTGTATGCGACGCTGAACGATGAGGCGCAGGACATCATCATCCCGGCGTCTGCGGTCAGCACCACAAATGATGGCGGGGTGACAGTGATGGTGTTCACTCCGACTGGCGCAGATGAAGGCACTGTGGCCCGGCGTCTGGTGACGGTAGAGCCGACTATTCGCGGCGATGTACGTGTAACGGACGGTTTGAAGCCGGGGGAAGAAATCGTTGCCAGCGGGGCCAGCCAATTGGCAGACGGGGATCGCGTCAAGCGGTTCACCGGCTTTTCGAACTGAGCGCGCGCCATGAATATCGCAAAATCCTCGATCGATCGTCCGATCATTACGTGGCTGATCATGCTTGCTGCCCTGCTTGGGGGCATCTGGGGCTTCTTTTCGTTGGGTCGGTTGGAAGATCCGGCCTTTACCATCAAGACCGCCGTGGTGATTACCGAATATCCCGGTGCCAGTGCCGCACAGGTGGCACGCGAGGTTTCGGAACCGTTGGAATCCGAGATCCAGAAGATGTCCGAGGTCAAAGAAGTCCGGTCGGTGAACCAGCCCGGTCTGTCGCGCATCAGCGTGGACATGAAAGACCAGTATGACGGCGAAGAACTACCCGAGATCTGGACCAAACTGCGCAACCGGGTGAATGCAGCGCGGCTGCCGTCTGGGACGGGGCAGCCCTATGTGAATGACGGGTTCGGGGATGTGTTCGGCATCTACTATGCCGTGACCGCGCCGGGTTTTTCTGATGCTGAAGTTTACGAGTTGTCCACGTTCTTGCGGCGCGAACTGCTAACCGTTGACGGCGTTGCCGATGTCGCCCTGTCGGGTGTGCCGAACGAAGTGATTTATGTTGAACCGAAGCTTGTTCTAAGTAGCAACCTGAACATTCCGCCTTCCGCGATTCAGCAGGCTTTGGCGACAACCAATTCGGTTGTCGATGGCGGATCGATTCAAGACGTGGATGGGCGCACCTTGATTCAGGGGCCAGACGGTTATGACACCGTGCAGGAGATTGCCGGTCTGACTGTTGGCGTCGGTGGTGAGGTGCTCAACCTCTTTGATTTTGCCGAGGTGCGCCGCGCCCGCGAGGACACGCCCGACCTTATCATTCGGCACAACGGTGTCGAAGCGTTCACGTTGGGGATCGCGGGAATTGGTTCAGAGAACATCGTCGATGTTGGCAAACGGGCCGATGCCAAACTGGCCGAACTGGCCCCGCAAATCCCGGTGGGTGTAGAATTGCAACCCATCTACCAGCAGCACGTCGTGGTGGAAGAGGCGTCCAATGCGTTTCTGATCAACCTTGCCATGTCGGTCAGTATCGTGGTTGTGGTGCTTGCGCTGTTCATGGGCTGGCGGGCTGCCGTTGTTGTCGGGGTGACGCTGCTTTTGACGGTGGTGGGCACGCTGTTCTTTATGGCGATTTTTTCCATCGAGATGGAGCGGATTTCCCTAGGCGCGCTGATCATCGCCATGGGGATGCTGGTGGACAACGCTATCGTTGTAGCCGAGGGCATGCAGATCGCGATGCGTCGTGGCAAAGATAGCCGGGCTGCCGCGGATGAAGCGGCCAGCAAGACGCAAATCCCTCTTTTGGGGGCGACGGTGATTGGGATCATGGCTTTTGCGGGCATCGGCCTTAGCCCGGATGCGACAGGGGAATTCCTGTTCTCGCTGTTTGCAGTGATCGGGATTTCGCTGTTGCTGTCGTGGATTTTAGCACTGACGGCGACGCCTTTGCTTGGGCACTATTTCTTCAAGCGGGGCAGCGGCGAAGACGATGATGCCTATGGTGGGGTCTTGTTCCGCATGTATGGTGCCACGTTGCGCGGCGCGCTCAAGGCATGGTGGCTGGTGATCCTCGGACTGATCGGAATCACGGTTGTCTGCTTCATGCTGTTTGGCCAGATCAAGCAGCAGTTCTTCCCCGACAGCAACACGCCGCTGTTCTTTGTGCACTACAAGCTGGAGCAGCGGGCGTCGATCCAAGAGACCTCGCGCGATCTGATGGTGTTCGAGGACTGGCTGGCCAAACACAAAGACGTGGTGTCAGCCAGTGCCTTTGTCGGGCGCGGTGCGGATCGGTTCATGCTGACCTATCAGGCCGAAGACCCAAACCCCAGCTATGGCCACATCATCGTGCGCACCAACAGCATCGAAGAAATCGCGCCGCTGATTTCGGAGCTTGAGGTGTTCGCCGCCAAAACCCTGCCGCAGGGCGAATTCCGCGCCAAACGGCTGGCCTTTGGCCCCGGTGGCGGCGACCCGATTCAGGTGCGGTTCTCTGGCCCGGATGCGGTGGTTCTGCGCGATCTCGCGGATGAGGCAATGGCGCGCTTTACGGCGGCGTCGGACAACATCGTCGCCCCACGTATCGACTGGCGTGAACAAGAACTTGTGCTCAAGCCGGTTTACGCCACGGACCGCGCGCAGGAGGCAGGGATCACCCGCGATGACATCACGACCATCCTGCGCTTTGCGACTACGGGTATCGATGCCGGGGTGTACCGCGAGGGGGAGCGACAGATCCCCATCGTTCTGCGGGCTGGCCCCGAGGCGAGTCTCGCGCTGACTGATCACGTTGTCTATTCGCAGAACGCGCAGACATCGGTGCCGCTGGAACAGGTGACTGACGGATTGAGGTTCGAAGCGCAGAACACGCTGCTGATGAGGCGGGACAGGTTGCTGACGATCACCGTGGGCGCGGATATCGTCAAAGGGCTGACAGCTGCGCAGGTGCAGGCCGAGGTGACAAACACTATCGAGGCCATAGAGCTGCCGCCCGGTTATAAAATGGAATGGGGCGGAGAACTGGAAAGCTCGTCCGACGCGCAGGCCAGCCTTGGACGGCAATTGCCGATGAGCCTGATTATCATGGTTGTGATCTCGGTCCTGCTGTTCAACGCACTTCGCCAACCGCTGATCATTTGGCTCTTGGTGCCGATGTCGGTGAACGGTGTCAGTCTGGCTTTGCTGGGCACCGGGTTTCCGTTCACATTTACCGCACTTCTGGGCCTTCTGTCGCTTTCGGGGATGCTGATCAAGAACGGGATCGTTCTGGTGGAAGAGATCGACATCGTACGGAGTGAAAAGCCTGATCAGGATTTGGCTGCGTCTATCGTAGAGGCCTCAACATCGCGTCTGCGCCCGGTTGTTCTGGCGGCGGCCACGACCATATTGGGGATGCTGCCCTTGATCTGGGACGCGTTTTTCCAGTCGATGGCAGTGACGATCATGGGCGGACTGGCTTTTGCATCGATCCTAACACTGGTGGCGGCACCTGTGTTCTATTACGCGTTTTTCAAGCGCGAGGCTGATCAAGCCCGCGTAGCGCCCTGACCGGGAGCGACGTCGGGATAGGTCAATTCGGTTTAGGAAAAATGGTGCCCCCACACGGACTCGAACCGCGGACCTACTGATTACAAATCAGTTGCTCTACCAGCTGAGCTATAGGGGCTCCGGAGGGGTGATTACTGAGTGTCGCGCGGCTGTGCAAGAGGCAATCTAGGGAAATTTTGAGATTTCCGCTTGTGTCCCAAACTTGGTTTTCATCCAGGCCAGCGGGCGTATACTGCGGCCAGACAGCGAGAAAACGAAAACTGATGCAGGTTGTCCTACACGCAGGCCTTCACGTGACTGACAGCGACAGGCTGTTCAGGACGCTTTTGCGTAACCGTGAGGCATTTCGCGGTGACGGGATCGCGATTCCCGGTCCCGGAAAATATCGGCAGCTGATTTCGGAAATGCTGAACGCGCTGGGGGATTCTGCACCGGCGCCTGCTGCGCGGGACATTTTGCTGGACAGTATTATTGATGAGGATACCGTTCACGTAGACAGGCTGATCCTGTCACACGAACATCTGTTTTCTGTGCCGAAAATCGCGTTTCAGGGTGGGTCGGTCTATCGCAAAGCGGAACAGCGGCTACGTGCTCTGGCGGACGTCTTCAGAAATGACTCGTTTGAGGTTTTCATAGGACTACGCAATCCTGCGACGTTTCTGCCCGCATTGCTTAAAGCAACCCCGCTGACAGACATCGCGCACCTGTTGCACGGGTTGGATCCGATGCAAATCCGCTGGTCCGATTTGATCGCACGGATCAAGGTCGCGGTCCCAAACGTGCCAGTGACGGTGTGGTGTGACGAAGACAGCCCTTTGATTTGGGGAGAATTGATCCGCGAATTTTCCGGGGTGGAACCGACCTATCCAATCATCGGGGCTTATTCGCGGATGGCCGATATCACCTCACAAGAGGGTATGACCCGCTTTCGCGCCTATCTGGCGGAAAAGCCAGACTTAAATCAGGCGCAAATTCGGCGCGTGATGGTGGCGTTCCTCGATAAGTACGCGGATGCTTCAAAGGTCGAGCATGAATTCGATCTACCGGACTGGGATGCACATCTTATTCAGGACCTGACCGAGCAATACGAAGAAGACCTGTTCGATCTTGGGCGTATGCCAGGCGTGACACTGATTGCGCCCTAGCCGTCTTCTTGCTGACCGCAGCCACTTCTCGCCTATTGAGGGGGAAACGTTGCCCGAACTCCTGCGATCCAGTAGACTGCGCATAGGTCCAATTTTGGGACCGTTTACTTTTCTGATTTTGCCCTGTCCAAATTGATTTCATGCAGATTGGATCACATCATGCAATTCGACACGATCAAGCTCGCGACTGTCTTGGATGAGTTGCTGGGATCAAACATCCGGTACGAAATGAACGGACTTGTCGGAAAGGCCCGACCGTTGACACAAAGCGTGTCCCAGCTTTCGCAACTCGATTGCTCGGGTTTTGTGGAATACGTGATTTATCACGGCACGACTGACAACGTGAATCTGCCATCGGGCAGTGTGACCCAGCGAACAAGAATTAGCCGCGACGCGTCTCACATTCCTGCGGATTACCTCAAGCATGCAGAATTGCGGGACGATATTGTGCGGATTGGGTTTCGGCGAACCATTTCCCGGCTCAACGAAGATGGCGAGAGGGAAAAAACCCAAGTTGGCCATGTCTGGCTGGTGATCAACGGCAAGACTTATGAAAGCACGTCCAAAGGAGGACGGGACAAAGGGCCCAAATCCTTGACCTGGGACGTGCGCAAGCCCGATGCGGACTATTTTTTCAAACTCGGAGATGCTCCGGGATTTGGATTGGTGAAACTTGGTTTGTCTGCGTCACACCGTTTACAGGCCGCATCGGATCGGTTTCAGGCGCTTTTCTGAGATCGGGCTTAGCCCATACCCAATGCTTCTTTGTACATGTCGAGAACAGCTTCTTCTTCGGCGATATCGTCGGGCTCTCGTTTGCGCAGCGCTATGACCTTACGCATCACTTTGGTGTCGTAGCCGCGTGCCTTGGCCTCGGCCATGACCTCTTTCTGTTGGTCGGCGATGTCTTTCTTTTCCGCGTCCAGCCGTTCGATCCGTTCGATGAACTGACGCAGCTCATCAGCGGTGACGCGGTAGTTGGCTTCGATTGCGCTGTCGTCCATCACAAGGCTCCCTTTTCGGTTTGACTGGGTTCGTAGCGATGGTCGCGCGGGCCTTCAAGGGCTTGTCAGCGGACGGTCGATGAATTACCGCCCCCATGGGCAAAGACCATCGCAGGAGCATATCATGGACATTCTGATCTGGTCAGGCGCGGCGCTGTCCTTCGCGGGCTTGTGCGGTCTGGTGTATTGCATCCTGCGGGTCAATAAAGCGCGCAAAGCCGGCATGAGCGACGAAGCGTTGCGCGACGAGGTCAAGCGGGTGATGCCAATCAACCTCGGATCGCTGTTCGTTTCTGTGCTGGGTCTGATGCTGGTGATCGTGGGCATCTTCCTCGGTTGATTGTCTATAGGTCGTCGAAACTGCGCCCGTATTTGACCAGCTCGGCAAAGACCGGATCGGGTGTCCAGAAATCCCGGTCGGGGTGATCCAGCATTTCCATCGCGCGGGTGGTTTTCAGTAGGCCGTCAGTACCAACCGCGTGCATCACGCCGCCGCGCCAGTTCGGCACGAGTTGGGAAAAAACCGACAGCACATCAATTTCTGCACTGCGCGGCACAACAGTATCGCGCAAGGCCTTGGCCCCTGCATTGGCCATCGCACCGATCACCAACCGACGAATCTGGTCGGCGGGCATGTTCGACTGGGGTGCGCGTCGTTCGTTGATTTTGTGCTGCACTTCGGCATCCCGCGTGGGGCCGTCGGTGCCATGATGGTAAAAGCCACGGCCGGTGGCGCGCCCTTGACGTCCGAGTTGCAGCAAAAACCCGGACCAGTTCTGCCCACCCTCGGCGCGGGGATGGCGGCTGACCACGTCAAGGCCGGTTCGGTCGGCCAGATCATAGGGGGGATGAACCATGCCCCAATCGCGCAGGGCGGCGTCGATGGTGAAGGGGGACTGCCCCAAATCCACCAATGAATCCGCCGCACGCCAAAGCGCTTGCAGCAATCGGTCGTGAATGCCGGTCCCGGTGCTGGTTTGCACGATGGCCAGCTTGTTCATGCGCCGCGCCAGAGCAAGCCCAAGGCGGCGGTGATCTTCGGTCGCTTCGGGGCCAAGGATCACTTCGACCAAACGGGCGGTCGAGACAGGGTGCATGAATTGCAGCGACAAGCGCGCATCCACGCCCGGCAGGCAATGTGCGATCACTGTGCCCGCCGGAACCGGAGCGCCTCGTTGACCGCGAGTAGCCCTAAGGACGATCTGGGCATCCTGCAACACGTCTTGTGCACCGCCAGATTGCAATGCATCAAGGCTGTGCTGCATCCGGTCGGCGGTCACCCGCCCATTATTCACCGACTGTTGAAGCGCGTTTCGAACATGGCTCACTGCATCGCGTTGCTGGGTGGGATCTTTGATGAACCACCGCACACTCAGCCCGACATCTAACGCAGCAATTACGATCTGACTGGCAAGCGCGCTGCCGCCAAGAACACCAATTGTTGAGATATCTGGAAGGTCGTTTCTGCGGACCTGTGCGACGACCTTTTGTTCGGCGTGGAATAGGTGTGACAGGGCCTTGGATTGCTCTGTATCGGCGCAGTCTTCGGCGGCCGCCTCTTCAAAGGCCAACCCGGTGTCAATTGGCAATACCATTGCGGCTTCGACCGAAGCGAGGATTTTCTTGGGGGCTATTTCCGGGGATGCAGTTATCTCGGCGCGCGTGCGTGCGATGGCCGCCTGATAGGCGGTGGTGTTGGCAAAGCCAGTACGCACATTGGCCGTGGGTCTGGGGCCCATAGTTTTGGTGCGAAGTTCTTCGACGAAGTGTTGGATTGCTTCATCGACGGTTTCATCGAACAGCATATCTGCGAGTGGGGCGTACTTGTCTTCGGATACGGGCAAAAGCGCGCCGCCAATTAACAGGTCCAGCGTGGCCTCAGCCCCGATCAGCCGGGGCAGGCGTTGCGTGGCACCCGCATTGGGCACAAGCCCTAGACGCGCGTTGGGAAAGCCGATCCGGGTCTGGCGATGCACCAGCCGGTAATGTGCGGCAAGCGCCAGTTCGACTCCGCTGCCCACCACCGCGCCGGTCAGCACTGCGATCACAGGTTTCGGGCACAGTTCGATCTGGCGGCACAGCTTGGGCAATAGGTTGTTTCGGTCGTCGCCCCCGCCCTGTGGGGTGGCGATGCCTGACGGAAAGACAGCGCCCTTGCTGCGCAGAACGATGATATTGGTTTCTGAGTCATCGATCAGGCGTTCAACCGCATCTCCTACAGCCGTAAGCATCGCAGAGTTCAGGCGTGCAGACGGTCCGGCTGTCACCGCAATCTGCGCGACACCATCCTTGACGGTGATCTCGGTCTCAGTGCCCATCTGCTGCTCCGATGGCCTCGGGTCGGCTGTTAGCCTGTTCTTTGCAGTGTATTAGAGGCCAAACGGGGCGTTCTGGCAAGAATTCCGCGTTATTTGCTGCGTTGGTGCATCATTCGCGCGACATCCAGCATTCGGGCAGAGAAACCCCATTCATTGTCGTACCAGCCGAAAATGCGAATTTGATCGCCCGTTTCCATGGTCTCATTCGGCGCAATCACCAGCGACTCCGTTCGCGCGCGCAGGTCGACCGAGACACAAGCGTCTTCGACCAGACCGATCACCGGGTTCGTCTCGGCCAGTTCGCGCAGTGCGTTGGCCGGGTCTTTCGGTGGGTTGCTCAGGCGCACGACCAGATCTACCGCCGACACGCTTATTGTGGGCACACGCACCGCCGCGCCAGTGACGCGCCCGGCTAGATCGGGAAGAACACGGTCAATCAACTTGGCAGCACTTGTGGTGGTGGGCACCATGCTTACGGCACCCGCGCGGTTGCGGGCCAAATCCGGGCCGCGCGGCGCGTCCACCATGGGTTGGCTGCCGGTATAGCAATGGATTGTGGTCATATGGCCTTGGATCAGGCCATAGCGCGTGTCGAGATCACGCAGCAATGGGGCCAGCGCATTGGTGGTGCAGGACGCGTTCGAAACGATGCGATGATTGTCGATCCGGTCGTCATTGGCGCCCTTCACAATCGTGATGTCGGCAATGTCGGACGGTCCAGAGATCAAAACCGCCTGCGCGCCAGCGGTCAACGCCGCCTCGGCAGTGGCGCGGTCCTTGGTGGCACCGGTGCAGTCAAGCAGCAGATCAACGCCCTGCAAAGGCAAATCCGCCATCTTGACCCCGGTAAGCAATGGGATCGACCGACCACCAGCGTGCAACGCCCCATCTTCCAAAGTCACACCGCCGGGCAGGGGGCCGAAGACGCTGTCATACTTGAAAAGATATGCGCACGTGTCTGGCTGCGCGAGGTCATTGACCGCCACAACCTCGATATCCTTATGGATCGGACTGGTCAGGATTTGGCGCAGGATGACCCGGCCAATCCGGCCAAAGCCGTGGATGACAATGCGCATGTAACTGTCCCTTATCTGTTGCCGCAGAACCTGTGCGTTAACGCTTGCATTTCAACTCTGATTTTTTCACATTGTAAAAATGTTTTTTGTATCGAGACAATTCAAAGCGCAGAGGCAGCCATGAACGTAGAAACAGGGCCGGAGCGGAGGGCGCGGGGAAGGCCTCGCGCGTGGAGCGATACGACCGAGCAGAACAAGATCAAATCGTTGGATCGCGCGCTTGTTATCCTCGAACGGTTGAGCGAACGCGGCGGTGCGACGCTGACCGATCTCTCCGAAGATTTAGATCAATCGCCCGCAACGGTCTACCGGGTCCTGTCGACCTTTGAGGGGCGCAACATGGTCGATTTCGATCCTGTCGCGCAGACCTGGCATATCGGGGCAGGGGCGTTTCACATCGGGTCGCGCTTTCTGCGCCGCACGTCGTTGGTGGAACGTGCTCGCCCGTTCCTGCGCGAGTTGATGCAGAAGACCGAAGAGACTGCCAATCTTGGTGTATCCCGCGATGGGTTGGTCCTTTTCCTGAGTCAGGTTGAGACCCATCACAACATCCGCGCGTTTTTCCCGCCGGGGACCATGTCGCCAATGCATTCTTCGGGCATCGGCAAGGCGCTGCTGGCGCAGATGGACGACAAGGATGTCGCGGCGATCATCCGCAAGCATAAGCTGACTGCGTTCACCGAACACACGCTGGTTACACCCGAGTCACTGGCCGCTGATCTGGCAGCGACCAAGGCGCGCGGCTATGCATTTGATGCGGAAGAGAAAAACGACGGAATGCGCTGTATCGCGGCGCCCGTTTTCGACATGCACGGCGAACCCATCGCGGGCGTGTCGATTTCAGGTCCGTCTGCCCGGATTCCGGATGAACGGATAGATAGTCTTGGGGCAGCGGTCAAAAACACGGCGGCCAAACTGACCGCCGCGTTGGGTGGAGCGTCAGATTAAGCGACGTTCTGAAGGTTCAATTTGGGTGTCACGCCAAGTGCGTGGCACACGTCGCGCGTCAGTTCGGGGCGGTTCAGCGTGTAGAAATGCAGCGTATCGACGCCACCGTCGATCAAGTCAGAGCACAGTTCGGTACAAATCGCGGTCGCCAGCAGATCTTCGCGCCCATCGCGCTCTGCTTTTTCGAACGCGTCCATGACCCAAGCCGGGATATGTGTGCCACAGCGCTGGGCAAATCGGACTGCACCTTTCCAGTTTTCGATCGGCAGGATGCCGGGTGTCACCGGCTTGTCGATTCCGGCCTTTTCACAGGCATCGCGGAAGCGGAAGAAGGTGTCGGCCTCAAAAAAGAACTGGGTCAGCGCCTCAGATGCGCCTGCGTCGAACTTGCGCTTGAGGTAACTCACATCCGCTATGGCATCCGCCGCTTCTGGGTGAGTGTCGGGATATGCGCCCACACGAATGTTGAAATCACCAGCGTCGCGCAGGCCTGCGATCAGGTCAACGCTGGATGCAAACCCGTCAGGATGGGGCACAAAACCGTTTGACCCTTTGGGTGGATCACCCCTAAGCGCGACGATGTCGGTCACGCCGGCCGCGGCGAAATCTTGTGCAATGGCAAGGGTTTCGGCGCGTGTGGCGTTCACGCAAGTGAGGTGCGCTGCAACTGGCAATCCCGAGGACTTGTGCAACGTCGCCACCGCCTCGCGGGTCAGATCGCGGGTGGTGCCGCCTGCGCCGTAAGTCACAGACACG
This sequence comes from Paracoccaceae bacterium, assembly GCA_024742575.1. GTDB lineage: Bacteria > Pseudomonadota > Alphaproteobacteria > Rhodobacterales > Rhodobacteraceae > Marivita. The sequence continues at coordinate 53,999 of JANSYF010000009.1, forward strand.
AACCGCGGCTGGAGCGGGGCCAGCACCTGAACGGTGTCCCACAGGCGGAAAGACGCTTCCAGTGACTGGGGCGGGAAGAATTCGAATGATACGGTCGGAGTTGTCATCGACGTGATCCTTGATGGTGTTGAAGCTCTTGTCGCATGTGCAGCATTGTGAGACAAACTCATAAATCTAATCTTCAACATGAGAGCGGTTGATAATGCACATCGAGTTCCGACATCTCCGCACGATCAAAGCCATCCATGAATATGGCGGTGTGGCCAAGGCAGCGGACCAGTTGAACATCACGCAATCCGCACTCAGTCACCAGATCAAGGCGTTGGAAGATCAGGCCGGGGTGGAGCTGTTTGTCCGCCGCTCTAAGCCGATGAAGCTTTCTGCGGCGGGAATGCGTCTGTTGCGGCTGGCCAATCAGGTCTTGCCGCAGATCGAGGCGCTCGCTGCGGAGTTCGAAGGGTTGCGCGGCGGTTCAACTGGCCGGATGCACATCGCCATCGAATGTCATGCCTGTTTTGAATGGCTGTTCCCGGTGCTCGAGGCGTTCCGCAAAAGCTGGCCGGATGTGGATGTCGACATTCGCCCGGGCCTCGCCTTTGACGCGCTGCCCGCCTTGCAAAAAGAAGAGGTCGATTTGGTTGTGTCATCTGACCCTGAGGACATACCGGGCGTCACATTTACAGAACTCTTTGATTACAATGCAGTTTTTGTGGCATCTGCCGCGCATCCATTGGCCGAAAAAACCTTTGTCGAAGCCGAGGATTTCCGGGGGCAGACGTTGATCACCTATCCAGTGGAACGATCACGTCTTGATGTTTTCAGCCAGTTGTTGATTCCAGCCAAGGTCGAACCGGCTGCCGTGCGTCAGGTGGAACTGACAGCGGTCATCCTCCTTCTGGTCGCGTCCAACCGTGGGGTGTCGGTGCTGCCCGACTGGGTGGTGCGCGAGGTAAAATACAGCTCGGACTACGTCACACGTCCCCTGACAGAAAACGGTGTGACGCGCAGGCTTTATGCGGCCACGCGAACAGTGGACACGGAAAAACCGTTTGTCGCAGAATTGATACGTCTGGCCCGGCAAGAGGCGCAACGGCTTCAGTCTGCTTGAAAAGATCAGAGAGCTGTCAGATCTGACGCCATCAAGCGCCCATCACGGCCTTCGGTCATCTCAAAGCTGACCTTTTGGTTGTCACTCAGCCCGTCCATCCCGGATTGCTGCACTGCGGAAATGTGAACAAACACATCTTTGCCGCCATCCTCGGGGGAAATAAAGCCATAGCCTTTGGTGGCATTAAACCATTTCACGGTACCGTTCGGCATGATCCCGTGTCTCCTTCTGTCGTCGCGTTAGACCTCTGTGGGCCGCTTCAGTTGCGACCGGGCACACAATCTGCGACACCCGGTCACAATAATTGAGATTGACCAAATCGTCCCAAAAACAAGACCTTTTCGCAATTTTCAGCAAAGGCTGAATGACGGGGCGGCGCATGACACAGGAGTGAAGAATGATCCTTTACGGTCTCAAGACCTGCGATACGTGCCGTAAGGCACTGAAGGTGTTGCCAAACGCAGAATTTGTCGATGTTTCAAAGGCTTCTGTACCCGATGGTATACTGGATCGGGCGATCGCAGAGTTCGGTGAAAAAATTCTTAATACCAAATCGACCACATGGCGCGGATTGGATGAAACCGAACGCGCGAAAGACCCCAAGACGCTACTCATGGCACATCCAAAGCTGATGAAACGTCCGCTCATCGTGGACGAAGACACGCTTTATTTGGGATGGGACAAGGATACTCAGGCCGCGTTTGCGGGTTAATCCCGCGTCTGCATTTGGTGCAGTGCGGCATAGGTGCCGGGCTTTGCCAAAAGTGCGTCATGGGTACCCTGTTCGATAACGCGACCCTGATCCATGACCACGATCTTGTGCGCATCGCGGATGGTTGACAGGCGATGCGCGATCACCAGTGTGGTTCGACCTTTGGACAATTCGTCCAGCGCTTCTTGCACCTTTGCCTCGGACCCGGTGTCGAGCGCAGATGTTGCCTCGTCCAGCAGCAGGATGGGGCGGTTGCGCAAAAGCGCGCGTGCAATCGCCACGCGTTGCCGCTGACCGCCTGACAAGGCCGATCCGCGCGGCCCGACAGGGGTGTTCAACCCGTCAGAAAGCTGCGGCAGGAAATCGGCAACATGGGCTGCATCCAATGCACGCTTGAGATCGGCATCGGCCACGTCGTTCTGTCCGAGCAGAATGTTTTCCAAAACCGTATCGTCAAAGAGCAACGCTTCCTGCGACACCACGGAAAAGAGCCCGCGCAAGTCTTCAAGCGCCATTTCCGAGACGGGTAAACCGCCTATGGTCACATTTCCATGTGATGGGTCAACAAGTCGGGTCAAAACATTGAAAATCGTCGATTTGCCCGCGCCGGATGGCCCAACGAGCGCTGTGGTCTGACCTGCCTGAGCAGTAAAGGTACACCCGTTCAAAATAGCCGTGTCGCCATAGTTTAATGACACATCTTCAAGTTTGATCTCAGGTACACCAAGTGGGGCGGGTTTCGGGTTTGCGGGGCTACGCAGCGTTGGTTCCGTTTCTAAGATTTGCCGGATGCGTTCGATCCCGGCCGCCGCGACTTGCCACACGCCAGCAACATTCCCCAATCGCCGCAAAGGTTCGAAAGCCAGACCAATTGCTGTGAAGAAGGCCATGAAATCGCCCACTGTTTTCTCACCAGACAGGATCTCGTTGCCGCCGTAGAACAGCACGCCCATGAAGCCCAGACCAGCCATGATGTCGATCAGACCAGGGATTGTCGCCTGTCCCAAGGCGCTGCGGGTTTCGACCTTGACCCGCTCGTCAGTCAGAGCGCGGTAGCGGTCGGACTGATAGCTTTCCAGCGCGTTGAGCTTGACCGGAATAATGCCGTGAAACGCCTCGTTCAAACGGACGGAAAGTTTCGCCGCCACATCCCGTGCGCGTCGCGCCTTTTTGCGGACGTAGCGCTGCAAAAACATCGATGGTGCGATAAGTAGAGGCACGCCCAGTAGCGCCACAACTGTCCAGCGCCAATCGACCGTGATCGCCACCGCGAACAGAGAGACAAGAGCAATGACATCCCGGCCAGCGCCTGTGATGATCGTGCGCCAGACCTTTGAAATCGCGTCAACGTCACCTTCAACGCGCTGCATCAGGTAGCCGGGTGAATGGGTCTGGTGATACGCGCTGTCCAGTACCATCAAATGCGCCAGCAGGTCTTGTCGAATGTCAGCCACGGACAATTGAGAAATTTGGGTCAAAAGCACCTTTTGAATGATGCTTGCCACCGCACGGATCACAAAGATGCCAAGAAAGATCAATCCGACCCATAGAATGGCATCCGCTTCGCCACCGACGAAAACGCGATCGAACATCGGTTTCATCATGTAGGACAAGGCACCGAACATGCCGCCTTCAAGCGCCATGAAGACCAGTGCGATGATCAGTAGCCGCCAGTGTTTTGAAAGATAGCCGCGCCAGACCCAAAGCAGCAGGCCTTTCGGATTGACGACGGCGTCGGTCACGTCACCAACGCCGCAGGTAGGATCAGCTGGTCAGCTGGCGTCTTGCCGTCAAAGCCCGCTTGGATTGCGGTACCGTCGTATTCATTGCGAATCCAGTCTTCGAACCCGATGGGCTGGCGGGCGTTTCGCGCAGCATAAACGTCAAGGATGTAGTCCTGCACGCCGGTCGCGGTGAAGTCGAGGTGGATATACTTGATCGACAATTGCTTGCGCGCAACTTCGATGGGTTGGTCTTCGAACACCATGAGGTACAGCGCCGCGACGAACCCGGCACGATCCGCGCCGGATTTACAATGAAACACAAACGGTTTTTCGGCCATACGCAACGTGTCGATCACGTGCACGATTTTCTTGCGACTGACCGCATGCCGCGCCTGCAACTTGGCGTTCAAAAGCCGCAGGCCCAAAGCCTCACAGGTCTCAACTTCAAACAGGTAATGGGCATATTTGTCTTCGCCGCGCAAATTGACGACCGTCTTGATGCCCAGTTCCTTGTATTTCTCAAACCGCGCATGGGTTGGCTGGTTCGACCGATAAACGCCCGGCGCGATCTCGAAAAAATTGGTCCAAAAGGTGCGCAGAAAGGCGTGGTCAAACACGTGGTAATGAAACGTGGACCAACGCCGCGAACGCGGATCAGTGATGTCCTTGCCGAAGGACCGACGCAGTTTGCGTTCTGCATCTTCGATCTTTGTCCAAAGTCGTCCCAGCATTCAGTCCCTTTCGCGTCAGGCGCGGATGTAGAGACTGCGACGCGCGCTGGCAAGCACCGCGCGATATTGACCGTGCGGCTGTGCGGGGTAGGGTGCGCTCAAACCTGCCCATCGGCAGGGAATTCCCATCCTATCGAGGTTGATTATGTCGCTTGCCCAAGGTCGCACCTATCTTGCCATTCCCGGTCCGTCTGTTGTTCCGGACGCGGTATTACGGACGATGCATCGCGCGTCTCCGAACATCTATGAAGGCGAACTGCCCGACATGATGCCGGATCTTGTTCGCGATCTGAAACGTGTGGCGCGCACGGACGGGCATGTGGCGATCTATATCAGCAATGGCCATGGCGCATGGGAAGCGGCGCTGGCCAACACGGTTGGTGTCGGGGAAAAGGTGCTGGTTCTGTCCACCGGTTTTTTTGCAATGGCATGGAGCCGGATTGCCGAGGCCCGTGGTATCAAAGTCGATGTGCTGGACTTCGGCAATGGCGGCACGTTCGATCTGTCGCGGGTTGCGGATGCGCTTAAGGCCGACAGCGCTCATGCCTACAAGGCGGTGCTGGCGGTGCATGTGGACACATCAAGTTCGAACCGCAATGAATTTGCGCCGCTGCGCGCAATCCTTGATGATCTTGGCCACCCGGCGCTGCTGATCGCCGATTGCATCGCGGCGATGGGGTGTGATCGGTTCGAGATGGATGAATGGGGCGTCGATGTGGCGTTGACCGGTTCGCAAAAGGGACTGATGTGTCCGCCGGGTCTGGGTTTTTTGTTTTTCAACGACAAAGCCGCCGAAGGTCGCCGCCGACTGAAACATGTGAGCACCTATTGGGACTGGACAGCACGGTCAGCGCCCGAGGCGTTCTATCAGTATTTCAGCGGCACCGCGCCAACACATCACCTTTATGGCCTACGCACCGCGCTTGACATGATCCATGCCGAGGGAATGGACGCTGTCTGGCAACGCCATGCCACCTTGGCGCAGGCGATCTGGGCTGCGGTCGAGCACTGGGGGCAGGACGGGCCGCTGCGGCTCAACATCGCGGATCGCAGCTTGCGCAGTCATGCGGTGACGGCGATGTCCATCGGCAAGCCGCATGGTGCCGAGTTGCGCCAATGGTGCAGCACTCAGGCAGGTGTTACGTTGGGAATCGGTTTGGGCATGGGCAATGAGGATGACCCAAACAGCGACGGGTACTTCCGGTTTGGGCATATGGGCCATGTGAACGCGCACATGATCCTTGGTTTGCTGGGGGTTGTTGAGGCCGGTCTTGGTGCTTTGAACATTCCGCATCGGACAGGCGGTGTCGCGGAAGCGGCCAAGGTGATTTCAGGCGTCTGATTTTCGCGGCCACTGGATCGCGCGGCTGGCTTTGTATTGCGCCAGCCATGTGATGCCGTGATTCAAGATCCATCCGGTCAGGATCACGGCAAACAGGCCGAAAAAGGCCCAGATGACTGCGAAAATCCACAAAAGATTGATGAAAATCAGAATGAGACTTGCGGTCGTGTAATCCTCGACCCGCTTGGGATGATGATCATCCATCTGCATCTCCACACCTTGGAACGTGCACGTTTCAAGACCAGAGTAGCGTGGATTGGCGCAGCGTCAGCGATAATCTGCACCAGATCGCAAAATTTTTCGTGAACAGCGGGCAGCGTGCTTAACCACGCGCCGTTGCAAGTGCCTTGGGCAGTGCTGCCCCAAAGATATCGAGATCGGAGGGGCGTCCTGCGCTGATCCTGATGCATCTGTCGCCGGGCGACACAAAAGGCATACGGACGAACACACCTTCTTGGATCAGGCCAGCAAGCACTGCTTTGGCGAAAGCGCCGTCGGCACCGCAATCCACCGTAACGAAATTCGTGGCCGAGGGCAGCGGCGTGAGTCCATTGGCTTTGGCGATGGTGCCGATCCGGTCGCGCGCATTCGCGGCAAGCTCGATCACCTCATCAAGCCAGGCCGTGTCCTCATACGCGGCCAATGCGCCAGCCTGCGAAATCCGCGACATTCCGAAGTGGTTGCGCACCTTGTCAAAGCTCTTGATCAGGTCTGGGGCACCGATGCCATAGCCCACGCGGGCGCCTGCCATTCCATAGGCCTTGGAGAAAGTGCGCATGCGGATGATGCGTGGATCGTTCGCATCGATGTCTGGTGCGGTGCCACTCGGTGCAAATTCGATATACGCCTCATCCAGAAGCAGCAGCGTTCCGTCTGGAAGAGCCTCGAGCGCTTTTTCGATTTTCGCGCCGCTGTGCCAACTGCCCATCGGGTTGTCCGGGTTGGACAGGTAGACGATCTTGGCGTCGACCTCGGCCGCCTTGGCCATAAGCGCGTCGATGTCCTCGTGATCATTTTTGAACGGCACTTTGTGCAACGTGCCACCATAACCGACGACGTGGTAGTTGAAGGTGGGGTAAGCGCCGTCCGATGTGACCACCGGATCGCCGGGGGCGACCAGAAGGCGGACGAGATAACCAAGCAGCGCATCGATTCCTTCACCGATGATGATATTGTCCGGGCGCACCCTCATATGGGCTGAGATGGCATGGATCAGATCATAATTCGTGGCATCGGCATATTGCCAGCACTGGCCCGCTGTATCTTGCATGGCGGCGACAGCAAAGGGCGATGGACCAAAGACACTTTCGTTTGCGCCAAGTCGCGCAAGAAATGGCGCGCCGCGTTGGCGCTCCTGCACTTCGGGGCCGACAAAGGGCACAGAAGACGGGAGTTTGGCGATCAGTTCGGGGTATCTGGGTCCGGTCATGTGCTGTCTATGCCAAGTGGGCTGGTTCAGAACAAGCTCAGTTCGATGCAACGGCTTAAAAACCCCGGGTACCTTTGCCAATTTTCTATGAAATGCAGCGGGTGCTGCGTAAAACATACTGCGAAAGTGTAAAGATACCGTTCGCAGCTAACGGATCCTCGCGGTATGGTGCCGTGCCCTGAAAAGCTCCAGTCAATTCGGGTCAGCATCTCTGCCCCAATGTTTCGCGCGCGAAACAATAGGTCCAAACCGGACCTACCCTACGCGGCTTGACCCGCCGGGGTGGAACGGCCACTTATCGACCAGAGCAGAAAGAGACCGACATGGCCCAAACTCCACCCCCCTTTGCCCCGTTCGAATGGATGATCGCGTGGCGCTATTTGCGCGCCCGCCGTGCTGAGGGCGGCGTGAGCGTTATGACATGGATCAGCCTGATCGGCATCACGCTGGCGGTTTTTGCCCTGATCGCCACTCTGGCCGTACGCTCGGGGTTTCGCACGGAATTTGTTGATACCATCCTTGGGTCCAACGCCCACGTGACGGTCTACTACACGCAAGAGCTCGATGAATTCGGCCGATCGAGTCGCGCCATCTCCGACTATGCTGTCTTGGCGCAATCCGTTGCGGCCGTCCCCGGCGTCACCCGCGCGGCTCCTTTGGTGAAGGGGCAGGTCATGGCCACCGCCAATAGCCGCAATGCGGGTGTCGAGGTGTTCGGGATCGCACCCGAAGACCTTGCGACCATCCCCCGCATCGCAGATCCTGACACCGCACGGGGTGACCTTGCCCGGTTTGACGACGGCATCGCCATCGGCTCAGGCGTTGCGCGGGAACTTGGCGTTGCGCTGGGTGACAAGGTCAAGCTGATTTCGCCTGACGGAGTGCGCACAGCCTTTGGAACCAGCCCACGGGTCAAGGCCTACGAGGTGGTCTATGTCTTCACCGCCGGGCGTTATGACATTGACCGAACGCGGGTCTATATGCCCTTTGGCGAGGCACAATTATACTTCAACCGCGAAGGGGTTGCCGACGAGATCGAGGTCATGGTGACGGACCCGGATCGAGTCGAGAATGTGACCTTGCCCATCGTTCAGGCGGGCGGACAAAGGGCGTTGGTTTGGACGTGGCAGGATGCCAGCGGCGGGTTCTTGCGGGCCTTGGAAATCGAGGACAACGTGATGTTCATCATCCTGTCGATCCTTGTTCTGATCGCCGCGATGAACATCGTGTCCGGCCTGATCATGCTGGTCAAGAACAAGGGCCGGGACATCGGGATCCTGCGTACCATGGGCCTTACTGAAGGCGCGGTTTTGCGGGTGTTCTTCATCTGTGGCGCGTTCACGGGCATCCTTGGTACGGTTGCCGGGGTGATTTTGGGCTGCTTGTTTGCGCTCTATATCGACCCGATCTTTTCCTTCGTGAACTATGTGGCAGGCGGCGGTGTGTGGGACCCGGCGGTGCGCGGGATTTACGAATTGCCCGCTCAGTTGCGATTGCCTGACGTGCTCAGCGCGGTGGCGCTGTCGCTGGGGTTGAGCTTTATCGTGACGATTTTTCCCGCCCGTCGTGCCGCGCGGATGAACCCGGTCGAGGCGCTGCGGTATGAGTGATGTTGCGCTGCGATTGACGGGGGTCAGCAAGGCCTACAATGCGGGTAGCCCTGCTGCGGTCGAGGTGCTGCGCGGTGTTGATGTGTCTCTGACCAAGGGCGAGGTGGTGGCACTGGTTGCCCCTTCGGGCGCGGGGAAGTCGACGCTTTTGCATATCGCGGGCCTGCTTGACACGCCGGATGGCGGCACGGTCGAAATCGCAGGTTCCGATGTGACCGGTGCGTCAGATCGCAAGCGTACCACGGTCCGGCGCGACGAGGTTGGGTTTGTCTACCAGTTCCACCACCTGCTGCCCGAATTCAGTGCGCAGGAAAACATTGTGTTGCCGCAACTGGCCGCCGGTGTGTCGCGGCGCGAGGCAGATGCGCGGGCAGCGGATTTGTTGGAGATCGTCGGTATTTCCGCGCGGGCGCATCACCGGCCCGCTGCCTTGTCCGGAGGAGAGCAACAACGGGTGGCGTTCTGTCGTGCGCTTGCGAACCGCCCGTCCTTGCTTTTGGCAGATGAACCGACGGGTAACCTCGATCCCGCGACCTCGGACACCGTGTTCGAGGCCCTTATGACACTTGTCCGCGAAACCGGGCTGTCGGCGCTGATCGCCACGCACAACATGGAGCTCGCGGCGCGGATGGATCGTCAGGTGCGGTTGGAACAGGGCAAAGTAACACCAGCTTGACGTTAGTTGGTTTGCTGTCACTTTGCCGGGATTGCCAGGGGAGGACTGTATGGCCGAAATCGATGTTTCGCAGATCAACGCGGTGACGGAACGCGCCTTGCGTGCGCATGGGGCCTCTGACGAGGTGGCGCGCATCATGGCTGATGCCGTTTCTTGGGCCGAAGCGCGGGGAAACCGGATCTGTGGGCTCTACTACCTCGAAAGCTATTGCCAGCAACTGGCCAGCGGACGGGTTCGAGGCGACGTGACGCCAACGGTGACGCAACCGCGCAGTGGCACGATCGAGGTGGATGCAGGCTATGGCTTTGCGCAACCCGCTTTTGCGGCTGCCTTGGGCACGGCGACTAGTGCGGCGCGCGAGACCGGGATCGCAAGCTTGTTTGTACGTCACGCCCACACCTGCACTGCGCTGGGTTGGTTTACCGAAGCCATTGCCAAGGCGGGGATGATCGGGATGGGATACACCAACGCATCGCCGATCGTCGCGCCCCCCGGCGGCAAGACGCGTGTGATCGGGACCAATCCAATGTCCTTTGCCGTGCCGGACAGCAATGGTGGTGTGGGAATGATGTTCGACCAGTCCACCACCAGCGTGGCCTTGGGACGCATCACGATGGCCAAGGCGGCGGGAGAGCAAATTCCTGAAGGCTGGGCTGTGGACGCGGAGGGCAAGCCGACGACCGACCCAGAAGCGGCCTTGGCGGGGTCATTATGTAGCACTGGGGGCTACAAAGGTTGGGGGTTGGGCCTGATGGTCGAAATCATGGCGGCTGGATTGGCGGGTGGCACGCCAAGCCGCGAGGTCAAACCCTTGAAAGCACCTGAGGGCGCGCCGCATGATCTGGCGCATTGCTTCATACTGATCGACCCCGGCGTCCGTCCCGAGTTCCATACAATGGTCGCAGGATTGTCCGAGGCTGTCGCGCAAGATGACGGCGCGCGTGTGCCTGGTCGCGGTAAGATCCTGTTAACCAAAGTTAACGTGCCTGATGCTCTATGGGAGGCTAGCTGCGCGCTGGCTGAACGGTGACATAAGTTTCACGCGAACGTTTGATGCGGGTGATCTCGCCAGCCTGTTAGAAAGGGGCAACCAATAAAGGATGTCTCTATGTTCCGTTTGATCGCCGCTGCCATACTGTCCCTTGCCGCGCTGCCCGCTTTGGCCGCGCCTGTCTCGTTCGACGGATCGTGGAAAACGCAGAAATTCTCGCTCTTCTCTTCTAACCAGTACGGGTTCAACGGTGGATCGGTAAGCGTTGCTTCCAACGGGTCGGTTTCTTTGGCCTACCGTCCGCTGCCTGAAAGTTATTGGGGTGCGTCTTCGGCAAAATGGTCGTGGAGCGTGCAGGAAGGGGTGCCTGCAACTGATCTGCGCAAGAAAGGTGGGGATGACCGCAATCTGGCGCTGTATTTCGTGTTTTTGCCACAAGCCGAGGCGCAAGCTTTGAAAGGCGCCAGCGTGCGCAAATTGCTAACCAACGATGCCGCGCGGGTGTTGGTCTATGTCTGGGGCGGTGCACATAATCGCGGTGCTGTGCTGAGCAGCCCCTATCTTGGTAATCGTGGCAAAACGATCATTTTGCGCGGATCAGGTACAGGAAGCGCGAATGAGAACGTCAACCTCGCGCGGGACTATGCCAATGCCTTTGGCGGCGGTGGTGCTGCGTTGGTTGGTTTGGCGCTGTCGGGTGACAGTGATGATACCGACACCCGTATTCGTGCGTCGATCAGCGGTCTAAGCGTGAACTGACGCCTGACCGGGTGACGTGTGGCACAAGTTATGCCCGCTGAGTGATCCAAACCCCAAGCGCCATGACGGCAATGCCCGTGCTGCGGGTGAGATTAAGCGGGCTGACCCGTGCGCCGAAAAGACCAAAATGGTCGATCAGGGCAGCCGAAATCAGTTGTCCCAACAGCACGAAGAACACCGCATTTCCGACGCCGAAATGCGGTGCAATGTAGGTCACCGACAGCACGTAAAATGCCACGAACAAGCCCCCCAGCAACAGATGGCGTGGTGCAAGAGGGACATGCGCCAAGGCGCGTGGACCGGTGACCAAGGTCGCGGCGATTGTGGCCAGTAAAGCGACACAGAACAGCACCATTGCAGCCGCCGCAGGCGATCCGATCCGCACCCCGAGGGCAGCATTAAGAGCTGCCAAAAGCGGAATGCCGATCCCGGCGGCCAACATCGTTAGGGCGTAGATCGGCATTTGGATTCTCCGTACGGTGTGATTCACACGCAGACTGCGCTGGGTTCTGCCGATTGTCACCTCTCGTTGCGCGATCTGCGTTCGTCAGACGGTTGCGCGGAACCGCAAAGACAGGCACTCTGCCCCCAATCGAGCAAGGAGGCCGAAATGCGCCCAACTCTTATCAGCCTGTCCGTTTGGGCGTTTGCTGCTGGTCTGATCGCGGCTTGTACCCCGGAAGAAATGCCCGAAGCCAGCGATGGTCGGGCGTTGTTTATGGAAAATTGCGCTGTGTGCCACGGGTCGGATGCCAAGGGAGAAGGACCGATGGCGCGCGCATTGGAAAACGCGCCGCCCGACCTGACGCTCATTGCGCTGCGAAACGGGGGTACATTCCCTGCGGTCAACGTGTTGTCGACGATTGATGGTTATACGAAGACGACGCCCTCGGGTCCGAATATGCCGGAATTTGGCGCTTTGCTGGAGGGGGATTTGGTGCCGCTTGACACGGGGGATGGTATTTTGACGCCGACGCCACGCAAGCTGGTTGCACTGCTGGAATATATCGAAAGCGTTCAGGCCAGCCGGTAACACCCCTGCGCAAAAGAAAAGCCCCGCAAATCGCGGGGCTTTTGTATGTCAGGCGCGGGCGGATGCAGAGCGTGGACCAGCGAGAAGCCAGATTATAAAGCCCAAGAGTGGCAGGATCAGAACCAAAAGGCACCACAGCACCTTTGATCCAGTCGAATTGTTTGAGCCGATGATCGAAACAAAGGCCCATACGTTGAGAACGAGGAGGATCAGTCCTCCGATGCTAGTAATTTCAATACCCATAACAGTCTCCTTGCTGTGCCTTAGGCGGCGCTGACTTCACTTTCGCTTTTCAACACCTCGTCCCCATCATTCTGTTCGATCAGGTAAGCGGGGCATTCATCGCTGGCGTCGCGGGTCACTTCGGTGCCCTTTATGGTCACTGTCGTGTTCTGGGTATACACCTTTGTGATCTCGCCGGTCCCAGTGCCATCACCCCAGTTCCATTTGACGACGTCTCCTACGTTGCGGGCCATCGGATCAACGGTCACGCAGCACCGAGATTAACGCGGCCTTGTTCATGTCTGAGCGGCCGTCGATATCAAGCTCTTGTGCGCGTTCGAAGAGGTCATCCTTGGTCCAGTCCTCATAGGGCGTGGCCTTGCCACCCTTTTCGGATGGGTTCTGAGCGCTGTTTGCCTGCGCATTCGCGATGCGTGCCGCGGCTTCTTTGCTGTAGCCATCCTCGCGCAGCGCTTCGTATGTGTCGTCGTCCTTGATCGACGATCCGTGCGAACCTGCCATTGGGATCACCCGTCTGTCGAAACGGATGCAGCAGGTTGGGCCGAGTCATCGGATGGTTCGTTTCCCTGTGCGGCAAGGTTGGCGAGATAGGCAAAGAACAGAATGGCGACAAAGACCGCCACTGCGATCATGCCCCAGATTGCAGGACGATGGCGTTTGGTTTGTTTGTCGATATTCGTGGATGGAGCGGACATGATGTACCTCTCGTAATGTTTGGTTCACCCATTTAACGCACCGATAACGGGGAAAGTTCCCGCTGATGGCTCGGAACCACGATGTCATTTGGGCGTTGATCGCGGGTGACACGGGCACTCCTGCACGCTGACACGACTGATTGAATTCGGAAGGATGCGATGTATGGCCAAGGCCGATTTGACCCGTGGACCCGTTTGGAAAGCCTTGGCTTGGGTGTCGGCGCCGATGAGTTTTGGCATCTTCGCCGTGTTGAGCGTTGGCTTGGCGGACGCCTATTTTCTGGGGCAGCTTGGACAAGCACCCTTGGCTGCCGTGGGGTTCATCTACCCGGTGACGACGGCGTTGACGTCGATGTCGATCGGATTGTCGGCCGGGGCAAATGCGGTCGTGTCGCAGGCCATCGGTCGCGATCAGAATGACAGCGATGCGCCCGTGCGACTGGCGCTGCATTCGCTTGGGCTTGGTTTGTGTCTGGCCCTGATTGTCGCGCTTGCCTTCTGGGGTGTTGCACCAACGCTTTTCCAATGGATGGGGGCGCAAGACGCAGCGCTTGCTGAAACCCGCGAATATGTGCCGTTTTGGTCGCTCTCTTTTCCGTTTCTGGTTGTGATGATGGTGTGCAACGCGGTGTTCCGTGCGCATGGCGATGGAGCGACTTCGGCGGCGATTATGGTGCTGGCAGCGCTTGTGAACATCGCGATCAATCCGCTTTTGATCTTTGGTTGGGGGCCGATTCCGGCGCTTGGGACGGAAGGGGCAGCGCTTGCCACTTTGATCGGGCGGGCCGTCGGGGCAGGGGCGGCTTTGTGGTATGCGTGGCATTCCGGTTTGTTGACGGTGTGCAGCAAACCCTTGAAAGGCCTGATGGCAAGTATCCGTGAAGTGATCGCCGTTGGTATACCAGCGGCGGGGTCAAACGCCATCAACCCGGCAGGAATGGCCCTTGTTACAGCGGCTGTTGCGACGCTGGGCGAAGCAGCAGTTGCCGGGTTTGGCGCAGCCACGCGTGTGCAGTCCGTTGCATTGGTTGCTCTGTTCGCCTTGTCGGCGGGGATCGGGCCAGTGGTTGGGCAAAATTTCGGCGCAGGCAAACAGGGGCGGGCGCAGCTTGCGGTGAAACAAGCTTGGGCCTTCAGTGTGGTCTATGGGCTGGTTCTTGCAATCGGCGTGACTGTGTTTGCCAATCAGATTGCCGCGTTCTTCGCAGATAGTTCCGACGCTCAGTCCTATACGGTACTGTACCTGCGGGTCGTGAGTTGGAGCATCATGGGATATGGCATCCTTGTCATCACCAATGCTGCGATGAACGCGCGGTCAAAGGCGGCCTATTCTTTGGGCCTTAGCCTCATGCGGATTTTTGTTGTCTATGTGCCGCTGGCTTGGGTTGGGATGTGGTTGTTTGGATATGCTGGTGTTCTTGGAGCCGCCGTTATGGCGAACATGTTTGCGATTGCAGGCGGGTTGTTCTGCGCACGGGCAACGGGACTTTTGAACGAGGTTGCGGGGCGGTCCGTTCCGCAGGTGCTGCCGCAGGCAAATAGCTGACGATCAAGCCATTTCGTTGCGCATTGCGTGTGTCTGGTTGCGGTCTCTGCGGTAGGCATGCGCTGCGGCCACCAATGCGCGGAAGATGGCGCGTTGACGGTGGGCGTAGAACAGGTGCTCTGGATGCCATTGTACCCCAAGGGCAAAGGGATCGCTGACGCGCTCAATGGCTTGCACCATCCCACCTGTATCACGCGCCGAGACGCGCATACCGCGTCCCAGCTTGTCCACAGCCTGCGTGTGCAGCGCGTTGACTTTCATCGGTTTTTCACCGCTGATTAACGAAAGGTGCGTTTCGCTTTCGATGCACACTTCTCGTTTAGGCAGGATCGTCTTGATCTTGCGCTCAGGGCCAAATGTGGACCAAGCATCCTGATCCAAGGTGCCGCCAAGGGCCACGTTAAGCATTTGCGATCCACGGCAAATCCCCAGCACCGGGATGTTACGCTCAAGCGCGGCTTCGGCAAGGCAGCTTTCCAGTTCGTCGCGCTCGGGATCAAGCTTGGCCGAGATGCCAAGCGTGCCGCCATAGAGTTCGGGACCGATGTCGTCACCACCGCCAATAATCAGGCCGTCGACATGTTCAAGATCGGCCACCCGACCGACGCCCCAGCGCACGCCACGCCCGCCGGTTATCCAGACATTTAGATTGATAAGGGGATAGACGCGCCAACCTGTTCGGTTGGATGTCGTTACGGCGATCAGAGGGCGTGTCATACGTTTGCCTTTGCATCATGTTCGTGAAGCAATGTGTCGATGGTTTTGATCCACACGGATTTGCGTTCGAACCATGCCGAGTCATGGATTTTCCAAGCATCGCGTAAAGCCGCAAGCAGCGTATCATTTGCGGCAACGAGTTCGACCTGTCGCCAGAGCTGCCAAGGTTGCCGCAGGGTCCAATCCGCTTCGTCAATGCGACTGTCGGGAAGGCGAAAGTGAAAGGTCGGACGTGCGGCTGTCTTGTCGTCGATGTCAAACGCGGAGGCGAATAGATCGGGTTCCGTGTGTTTAAAGAGCGGCAGCAGATCCAGGCTGAGATTTCGGCTTTTGATGTGTGTGGCAGCCATGCGCATAAGGTCTGCAAGGCTGTCATAGTCATTGTTCGCCAGATCAGAGATCAGGTCTTTGGGCCAAGCGCCGATAAAGGGCATGACGCGGCGGGTTGTGTCGACCTGTTCGTTATCACGTAGCCAAGGTTCCAGCATCGCGTAAGCGGTGATGGTATCTAGGGTAAACCTGTGGTCAGGGGCAACGACTTCGGGGTTCACGTGAACGCCAAATCCCAAGAGCACCCCACTGCGCGAACCCATGGCACCGATCTGCCGCAGTCGGGTGCAGATTGTGTTGAAGTCCTCAAGCTGCGCTCGGCTAAGGGGGGGTGTCACCACTTCTACGGGGATCAGGCCGCGCATGGCGTCCAGACCCTGATTCAGGAAAGGCAGGTCTTCACGTTTGCGTAGGCCGATGTCCAATTCGACTTCTATGTCGCCAAAGCGGGTGCCGCGAACTGAGACGCTGTGATCGCCGCCATCTGACACGGCACCGCCGAACTCATTTGCAATCAAATTGCCGGTTTCCAATTCGGTGGGTCCGGCGAATTCGATTTCAATTCCACAAAGCCGTTCATCGTCTTTGGTGGTCGTCTCAATCGGTAGCGCAGGGAAAGTGGGCTTCTTGGGAATCATGTCACGCCTTTGTTGCAGCAAGTTCTGTGTCGTTATGTGGTTCCGGATCAGGGGCGTGTGTCATGTAAGCTGTCGCCCAAACCAAAAGCGGAAGCGACACGATCCCGCCGATAGGTCCCCACAACCAAAGCCCGAATAAGATCGCTAGGAACACAACAAGCGGGTTCAACTGTAAGCGCTGTCCAACAAGGGTTGGGGTGACAAATTGGGCTTCTGTCATATTCAGAAGTAAATAAACCATGGCAGGCAAAAGCGAATAGGCGCCGTTGAATTCAGTGAAACCCACCACGCCAAGCGCCACGAGCAGCATGACCGGGCCCAGGTACAAAACAAAGTTCAAGATAAACGCTGCAGCCCCCCACAGGATCGCGTTTGGAACACCAATCGCCGTCATGGCGGCAAAAACCGCAAACCCGAGTCCTGCGTTGATGACTGTCACCGTGACAAAATAGTGCGACACTGCCTTGTCTGCCTGACGCAACGGAGCGGCGTGACCTTTGAACGTCGCGTAGATTTCGTTTTGTGTGAGGGTGAAAAAGAAAAACGTGCCTGCAAAGGTCAGCAATTGCGCAGCAAAATTCGGGGCCACGGAAAGCGCGTCCAAAAGGCTTGGCATCGCATCTTCAACGGCTTCGCCATCTTCGGCCAGGCTTTGTTCCAGTTCCAGTTGCACTGTTTCAAGCCCACGGATGGCGCGACTTGCGTCGATCACCCACCAACGGATTTCGTCTTCAATCCGCGGCACTTGGCCGATCAGATCCATGACAATGGGGCCAAGGCCCGCAATCAAAAGCACGGTGAGCGCGCCGACGAAGACAAGGCTGATGCTGGCGCTGACAGCGCGGGGGATACCCAGCCGGGCCAACAGACGCATGCCCGGCGCGGCAACGATAGCTACGATAAGGCCAAGCGTTACCGGGGCCAATAGGCCTTGCGCTAGTTTCATTGCCGCGACTACGGCGACAAATGCCACCAGAAATACGCAGGTGGTTTGCAGACGGGCGCGCGCCTCTGGATGGTCGATCATCAGGCGGACTGTGGGGCGTCGGCGAATTCTGCGCGCGCTTCGCGCAGGCCAGTTTCGACCGCAGCTTTGCCCTGACGTTCAAGTTTGGCAACTTCGTCGCGAAGGACCGCTTCAGCGTCGCGCATCATCTTGTCACGTGTGGCCCCCATAAGGTCAGCCTCGGCCTTGGTCGACGGCAGTAAAGCGCCAATCAACGCACCAATCCCGGCTGCAATTGCCCCCGTTAGGAAGGGTTGGCTTTGATGTGCATGTTTTGCCTGCTTGGCGCTGCGTCGCACCTGATGGTCCAGCTTTTCCTGCGCGTCGATCACTTTGAGACGAGCCTCGGTTACGCGGGCGCGGGCATCGGGGGACAGTTTGTCCAATCCTTTGTCCAAGGATTTCCGCAAGGTCGAAGCTGACTGTGTCGATGAGAAACGACCAGTGCGTGCCTGCGCTCGCGTTTTCATTTGACTGTCTGCTCGGGCGATACGGTCGTCAAAGTTTTCCATCGCGTCGTACTCGGCTGGGCGTGGTTCATTTTTCCGGCTCGCGTTTAGCGCAACCACCGCCGCGCCGATGCCAATCAGTGCAAGACCTGACGGAGACCGCTTTGCACCGTCAAAAAGCGCCTTCGCAACGGTTTGACCAATGTCTGCAGTTTCACCAACCGCACGCTTTGCCGCTGCTTCAGGATTGACTGACGCGGTAAGTGCACTGATCTGGTCTGTCAGTTGGGCGCGGTGTGTTTCGGCGTCCCGTTCAAGTTGTTCTGCATTAAGCACGGGCCATCTCCTTTACTGCGTCGATGTCAGATTTTACTTGGTTAAGGGTCCGCTTGGGTAACAGCGCAGCTGTCGAAAGCCGCGATTTCCCGATCAGCGCTAAGAGCAGCGCAAGCAAAAGGCTTGCGAGGGCGACGCCAAGAGCGGCCCAATGATAGGCTAGGCCCAAGGCGGCAATGCCAAGAACAGCAGCCACTGCAAACGCACAAAACCCGACAAGTGCGACAAGCGCGGCTAGACCGAATAGGATCAGACCCGAACCTGCTTTGGCGGCACTGTCAGACATTTCGCGACGTGCAAGCTGTAATTCAGTCCTCAAAAGTGCGCGCGCCTCAGTCAGGATGCCAATAAGCAAGCTGCGCAGGTCACTGGGTGTTGGGGTGTGTTGAGTCATTGGCGTGCCTCCGCCGATAAGAGGTGCCCAGACCAAGGGTCGTCTGCGTCGTCGTCGGTTCGTGCGCTATTGTCGCCCGACTTCAAAAATCGCGCAGTGGCAAAACCGGCAAGTGCAGCGCCGCCCAGAAAGAGAAGCGGATTTTTGCGGGCAAAGACGGCGACATCGTCAACCATCTCGTCGATCGGTTTGCCGCGCAATTGTGATGCCACAGATGAGATCTGTGCACCAATCTGCTCCAAAGCTGCAGCTTGCAGTGTGTCAGAATTGAATTCCTGTCCTGCAGCTTCGGCCGCGTGTCCTGCATTTTCAACGGTTCTCGCCGTTTGATCGCGGGCTTGCTCTGCATGGTCCCGGGCTGCTGCGGTCACATGTTCCTTAGCGTCTTGCGCCATATCTGTCGCGCGATCTTTCGCGGCGTTCAAATGGTCTGTCGTGGTGGTCATGTCAGGCTCCTTTGACGCCGGATCACACGGCTTCTGAAATTTTGGCGATCTTGCTGCGAAGTGTGTTGCGTTGGGCAATCAACGCGCCGCGGAACGGGTCATCCCCGGGCATGCAATTGATGGCGTCTTCGTAACGCTTAACGACGTTTTCTTCGCCTTCGGTAACCGCCTTTAAAGCGTTTCCAGTTTATGTAGAAGCATACCCGGCCTCGCAAAAGTAGTTCCAGCATTCCTGAGGTGTGTAGAGATCACAGATTTCGCCGAGGGCTTCGAACAGTCCAGTGAATGACCGCGCTCCAATGCGCCTCAG